>JAOPUS010000199.1 GCA_025963345.1 Blastococcus sp.
GGCTTGCCCCCGGGCACGGCCGTCTTCCGCCGGGCGGGCACCTTCGGGCCGCCGGCGGTCGCGTCGGTGCTCTCGCTTCCGGTCTGGCTGGTCTTCGTGGGCACGGTGCTCCTGTCGGTGGTACTGCAGTGGTGCCGAGTTCGTGCTGGTCAGGCTTCGTGTGCGGCGGGTCGGCGGGCGGTGCCGGTTGGGTCGAATCCGTGGTCCGGTCCCGAACGTCCCCGACTCCGGCGGGCGCCGCCGCGATTCGCCCCCCGGCGGGCCACGGTAAGCCACCCGCCCGACAAGCCGCCGGGGGCGACCCTCCCTGGGCGTGCCGTCACCGGGACCAACGCCGGGTGGTCGGTCGTGTTCCCGACGGGCGGCAGCGTCGTCACAACGGGGTCCGCCGCCCGGTCACCACCTCCCCGACCGCGGCCAGTGTCGGGTAGTCCGGGTCGAGGTAGTCGGAGTGCCCCATCGCCGATGTGACGGGCAGTCCGGTGGAGCCGTAGCGCTCCTCCCGGGTGCCGCCGTCGCCGAACCAGTCCAGCCGTGGGACGACGTCCCCGTCCGATGCCGCGTCGAAGACCGCCGCTGCTTCGAGGCTCGCTGCGTCGTCCTCCATCCCGGGACTTCCCAGGAGCACGACGGCGTCGGCCGGGAGCCTCCCGGGCACGTCGGCGGCCTCGTCGACCACGACCGTGCCGTAGCTGTGGGCCACGACCGTGGTGCGCGGCGCCCCGGTCCCGGTCGCGGTGCGAGCGGCCGCCAGACCCGCGAGGGTGGCGGCGAGTGCGGGTCCACCACGCCAGGCGGCGGTGCGCGTGATGGCCGACCACAGGGTGCCCGGCGGGCGGTAGCCCAGCCAGACCGCCGTCGCGACCGTCGTCCCGGGAGCGGCCGCCCGTCCGGCCGCGGCGAGTCGCCGGGCGTCGCTGACCAGGCCGCCGAGGTCGTCCCCCGGCGAGTTCCCGATGCCCGGAACCAGGAGGGCGACCGCGTCGGCGGTGTCCAGATCCCCCAGTGCCAGCACCACCCGGTCGCCGGCCAGGTCCAGCAGGTGCAGTTGGACCTGCTGTCCGGCCGCCTCCTCGGCCGCGATCCGCCGGGCGACCACACGGGCGGTGCGCGCAGCAGCGGACGGGATCCGCGGGTCGCGGAGCGCGCGGTCCAGGAGCAGGCGGTTGGCTCGGTCCCGGGCCCAGGAGGGGACGCCGTCGAGCGCGCCCACCGCAGCGGGCGACATGGCGATCACGGCCCACTGCGCTCGGGCGGAGAGCCCGGCCCACCACGCGCCGACCGCGGCAGGTGGCCCCGGTGACGGCAGCCCGGGCGCCTGGAACGGCCCCATGACCGGGACGAGGGTCAACAGGTCCTGGAAGTCAGCGGGAGCGAAGGCGTCACGGACGCCGAGGCCGGAGAGGGCGTCAGCGGCACACTCCGCCGCCGCTGCGGCGAGAGCCGCGTGCGCAAGGGCGGCGTCCGCGGCCGGCGCCGGGAGTCCGTCCCCGACGGGCACCAGGATTGCCGCGGCCAGCGCCTGGGCGGCGAGCTCCTGCGCGAACGCGGCCTCGGTGACCAGGCGCTCATAGGCCGACAGAGACCCCTCGAAGGCGTGCCCGACGGCCGAGCCCACCGCCGAGACGTCGGACAGCGCGGCCACGGCGCTCTGGGCAGCGGGACCGGACCAGCTGTCCCCCGCTGCCAGAGCCCGCCCCACCCCCTCGAGCCGGGCCCGCCAGGTCAGCAGACGGTCGATCGTCTCCGCGAGCACCGCGACCGCCCGCCGGGCCAGCGGGACGTCCCAGGCCGCGACGGCGTGCAGCCGGGCCGCGTCGGCGAGCGGGGCGGTCATCGGGGTGGCCGGCCGGGTGCGGCTCTGTCCGCGAGCGCCGCATCCTCGGCCCGGTAGGCGGCTGCGGCGGCGGAGAGAGTGCCGGCCAGCGCGCTGCTCCGGGCTGCCAGGACCTCCTGCAGACAGGCCCAGGCGGTGGCGGTGGCGCCGGCGGTCCATCCCTCGTCGCCGGCGAGGGCCACGGGGAAGGACGCGGCGGCCGACCGGGTCCACCCCGCGTCGTCGGCGAGCTCAGCGGCCAGTGCGCCGAGCTCGGTGGCAAGCGCCTCCACCGCGTCGGGACGCACGGTGAACGACGCGTCGGGGAGCGGGTGTGACATCGGAGCCTCCGTCGTCGTCCCGGTCCAGAGCGGACCGGAGGCGACGGACGCTAGGAGTGCGCCGGCTCGTCGTGCCGGCCGTCGTCCACAACGGACGCCGGTGTCCACACCCTCGCCGGGATCCTCCGGCCGGCGGGCTGCCGGCCGGAGGATCCCGGCGTGCGGAGCTCAGGGAGCGGTGGTGGTGAGTGCGTCGGGGGTGTCGCTGGGCGCGCCGCCCACGACCACCGACCGGCGCTTGGAGATGATCACCGAGATCACGATGATCACCACCGCTCCGAGCGCGATGGCCACGCGCGCTGCGGTGTTGGCGTCCTCACCTACCGAGAAGCTGACGATCGCGGGGGCGATCAGCAGCGCGACCAGGTTCATCACCTTGAGCAGCGGGTTGATCGCCGGGCCGGCCGTGTCCTTGAACGGGTCACCCACGGTGTCGCCGATGACCGTCGCCGCGTGCGCCTCGCTGCCCTTCCCGCCGTAGGCACCGTCCTCGACCATCTTCTTCGCGTTGTCCCACGCGCCGCCGGAGTTGGCGAGGAAGACGGCCATGAGGGTGCCGGCCGCGATCGCGCCGACCAGGTACGCCGCCAGTGGGCCGAAGCCGAGGCCGAAGCCGACGGCCACTGGCGCGAGCACCGCCAGGAGGCCCGGCGTGGCCAGCTCACGCAGGGAGTCCTTGGTGCAGATGTCGACGACGGCGCTGTAGTCGGGCCGCTCGGTGTAGTTCATGATCCCGGGCCGCGTCCGGAACTGTTCGCGGACCTCGAAGACCACCCGCCCGGCCGCACGGGAGACCGCGCTGATGGCCAGACCCGAGAAGAAGAACACCACTGCGGCACCGAGCACGGCGCCGACGACGTTGTTCGGGTTGACCAGGCTGAACGCGTCGCCGAGGGTGTCGCCGGCCTCGTCGAGAGCCACGCCGATCTGGGCGTTGTAGGACCCGAAGAGCGCCGTGGCGGCCAGGACGGCCGTCGCGATGGCGATGCCCTTGGTGATCGCCTTCGTGGTGTTGCCGACGGCGTCGAGGTCGGTGAGGACCCGGCCACCCTCCTCGTCGATGTCCCCGGACATCTCGGCGATGCCCTGGGCGTTGTCGCTGACCGGCCCGAAGGTGTCCATCGAGACGATGACGCCCGCGGTGGTCAGGAGGCCGCAGCCGGCGAGCGCGACGGCGTAGAGGGCGGCGCCGCCACCGATGAGGAAGGCGCCGTACACCGCACCGCCGATGAGGATCGCGGCGTAGACCGCGGACTCGAGCCCGAGCGAGATCCCCGACAGGATCACCGTGGCAGGACCGGTCAGCGAGCTGCGGCCGATGTCGCGCACGGGCTTGCGGCTGGTCTCGGTGAAGTAGCCGGTGAGCTGCTGGATCGCCGCTGCCAGGACGACGCCGATGAGCACGGAGAGGAAGCCGAGGACCTGCGGGCTGACCGCGAGGTCCGCCGTTTCGGCGATGCTGGGGAGGTAGGTGAACGAGGCTGCGGCAACAAGAACCAGGGAAACTGCCGCCGAGGTGAAGAAGCCCCGGTTGATCGGGGCCAACCCGCTGGAGTCGGACTTCCCAGGGTTGCTCGCGAGGATGCCGACCACGGAGCTGATGACGCCGATGCCCGCGACGAGCAGCGGGAAGACCATGCCGGCCGAGCCGAAGAAGACCTGGCCCAGGATGAGCGCGGCGACCAGGGTCACGGCGTAGGACTCGAAGAGGTCTGCGGCCATGCCGGCGCAGTCACCGACGTTGTCGCCCACGTTGTCGGCGATCGTCGCGGCGTTGCGTGGGTCGTCCTCGGGGATACCGGCCTCGACCTTGCCGACCAGGTCGGCGCCGACGTCGGCCGCCTTCGTGAAGATGCCGCCACCGACACGCATGAACATGGCGAGCAGCGCGCCGCCGAAGCCGAAGCCCTCGAGCACGATCGGTGCGGTCTCGTTGAACAGCAGCAGCGCCAGCGCGGCCCCGAACAGGCCCAGACCGACGGTGATCATCCCGCAGACTCCGCCGGTGCGGTACGCGATGCGGAAGGCCGGACGGTAGCCACCGGCGCGAGCGGCAGCTGCGACACGGACGTTCCCGCGCGTGGCCAGGGTCATCCCGATGAACCCGACCGCTGCGGAGAAGCCCGCGCCGATCAGGAAGAACACCGCGCGGCCCACGCGCGTGCCCCAGCCACCGTCGGCGACGGGGAGGACGAGCAGGACCAGGAAGACGATCACGGCGAAGACGGCGAGCGTCCGGAACTGCCGCCTCAGATAGGCCGCCGCACCTTCCTGTACCGCCTGCGCGATCTCACGCATCTTCACCGTGCCCTGGTCGGCAGCGAGGACCGCCTTGACCAGATAGGCGGCGAACCCAAGGGCGGCCAGGGAGATGACGAGGACGATGGCGACCAGCGCCATGTCCCCGCCGGACAGCGAACTGTCGGGCATGTGTTCCTCCAAGCGGTCGACTGCCGCCGGGAGGCGTGGTGCACCCCGGGTCGGCGGAGGGTGCGTCCGGCCCGCAGGTGTCTCCACGCACCGGAACGCGGCGCGAGTGTAAGGGAGATCACAACGCGTGCAGACGTCCACGACGTTCTGTTAGCTGCATCACAGGAAAGCCTGTGCCGCGGATCTTCGGTTGCCGCGGGGTGTGACAGTGGACGGGTGACCGCGATCCACCCGGTCCGGCCGGCTCCCCCTCCCGGCGCGGATCCCGCTGCAGAGGGCGGTCTTTCCCCCGACGGGCGCTCCACCGACACCGTTCCGCCCGGCGCCGAGCTGCTGGCATCCGTGCTCGCCGGGACCGACGAGGAGGAGCGGCCGGTCACCCACGTCCACCACGTCCCCGTGCGCGAGAGCAGCACGCTGGACTGGCCGGAGTGGGTGAGCCCGCCTCTGCGCGCTCGGCTCGAGGAGCGCGGCGTGCTCGCGCCATGGCGGCACCAGGTCGACGCCGCGCAGTTGGCGCGCGACGGCCGGCACGTCGTCGTCGCGACGGGGACGGCGTCCGGGAAGTCGCTGGCCTACCAGCTGCCGGCCCTGACCCGCCTCGCCGAGGACCCCCGGGCCTGCGTGCTCTACCTGGCGCCGACGAAGGCCCTCGCGCGGGACCAGCTGGCCTCGGTGGCCGCCCTCGCCGACCCCTCGGTGCGGCCGGCGGCCTACGACGGGGACACCCCGGGCGAGGAGCGTGACTGGGTCCGACGGCATTCACGCTGGATCGTCACCAACCCCGACATGCTCCATCGCGGGATCCTCCCCGCGCACCAGAAGTGGTCGAGCACGCTGCGCCGGGTCGCCTACGTCGTCATCGACGAGTGCCACGCCTACCGCGGGGTGTTCGGCTCCCACGTCGGGCACGTGCTCCGCCGGCTGCGACGGATCTGCCGGCGGTACGGCGCCGAGCCGGTGTTCGTGCTGGCCTCGGCCACCGTCGCCGAGCCCGCGGCGGCCGCCTCGAGGCTGGTGGGCGCACCGGTGGAGGCGGTCACGGATGACGGCTCCCCGCGGCCCGGCGCCACCTTCGCGCTCTGGGAACCGCCGCTGACCGAGCGCACGGGCGAGCACGGGGCACCGCTGCGCCGCTCGGCTGCCGCGGACGCCGCGGGCCTGCTGGCCGACCTGGTCGAGCGTGGCGCCCGGACGCTGGCGTTCGTGCGGTCGCGGCGCAGTGCGGAGTCCGTGGCCGAGCAGGCCCGCCGGCTGCTGCACGACCGCGGTCGGGACGACCTGGTGCGTCGGGTGGACTCCTATCGCGGCGGCTACCTGCCCGAGGAACGGCGGGAGCTGGAGCGGGCACTGTCGGCCGGGGACCTGCTCGGGGTTGCGACGACCAATGCCCTGGAGCTCGGCATCGACATCGCCGGCCTGGACGCGGTGGTGTTGGCCGGCTATCCCGGGACGCTGGCGTCGCTGTGGCAGCAGGCAGGGCGCGCGGGCCGGGCGCAGAAGGAGTCGCTGGTCGTCTTCGTCGCGCGGGACGACCCGCTGGACCACTACCTGGCCCACCACCCGCGGGCGGTCTTCGGCCGCCCGATCGAGGCCACGGTCACCGATCCGAGCAACCCCTACGTCCTGGGTCCGCAGCTGTGCTGTGCCGCCGCCGAGCTGCCGCTGCGGCCGGAGGACCTCCCGGACTTCGGCGGGCCGACGGCCGAGGCGCAGCTCGAGGAGCTGGTGGCCGCCGGTCAGCTGCGGCGGCGCCCGGCCGGTTGGTACTGGGCCGGGCGGGGACGGCCGGACGTCGACATCCGCGGGAGCGGCGAGCAGCCGGTGTCGATCGTCGAGGCCGGCACCGGCCGGCTGCTGGGCACGGTCGACGGGGACGCCGCCCACTCGACGGTCCATGACGGAGCCCTCTACGTGCACCGCGGCGAGACCTTCGTCGTCGACGAGTTCGACGTCGACGACGCCTGTGCGGTCGTGCACCCCGAGAGCCCGGAGTGGACCACGGTGGCCCGCGACATCACCGACCTCGGCATCGTCTCGATCGACCAGAGCCGCCGGTTGGGCACCGTCACGGCGCACACCGGCGTGGTCGACGTGACCAACCAGGTGGTGGCCTACCAGCGGCGGCGGCTGGGCACCGGTGAGGTGCTCGCGGAGTTCCCGTTGGACCTGCCGGCCCGCCAGCTGCGGACCCGTGCGGTGTGGCTGACCCTCGACGAGCGCGCGGTGGAGCGGGCCGAGGTCGACGAGGTCGAGCTGCCCGGGTCCCTGCACGCCGCCGAGCACGCTGCCATCGGCATCCTGCCGCTGCTGGCGACCTGCGACCGGTGGGACCTCGGGGGGCTCTCCACCGCCCTGCACCCGGACACCGGTGCGGCCACGATCGTCGTCTACGACGGGCATCCCGGCGGTGCCGGTTTCGCCGAGCGCGGCTTCACGGTGCTGCGGAGGTGGCTGCAGGCGACCCGGGCGACCGTGGCGAGCTGTGAGTGCGAGAGCGGCTGCCCGTCCTGCGTGCAGTCGCCCAAGTGCGGCAACGGCAACGACCCCTTGGACAAGGCGGGGGCGGTGCGCGTGCTCGACGTGGTCCTGGACGAACTGGCCGCCGTCGAGGGCCCGATGGACGACACCTCGGACGACGACGCCCCGGGGGATGACCACACCCGCTGACGCGGCTGCCCCCGGGGCGACCGGCCCGGCCCGGGCGCGAGCGGTCGCCGAGAAGGCCCCCAGCCGGCCGAAGCGGACCCGGACCCTGACGTCCACCTCCGCGACGGCGCCCTCGCCGATGCGGCACCCGGTCAGCTCCGCGGCGTTCGCCTGCGCCACCCGCTCCCCGACGGAGCAGGCATCGGCGTCGGCGAGCACGGCGCGCCCCGCCGCGGCGAGTGCAGCGAGGTCGGCTGCAGCCGTGGCCCGGTGCCGTGCGACCACCGCGGCGCCGACGACGACGGCCGACGCGCCGACCAGCGCCAGGACCGCGGACAGGGCCAGCACCCACACGGTCGCCGAACCGCGCTCCCCCACCGGACGCCGGATCCTCATCCCGCCTCCTCCGGGACGCCCGGTTCCCTCATCGCCACCGCCTCCGCCATGACGGTGATCGCCAGCGGCACGGGGCCCAACGGTGCGATCCGGGCGGAGACCCTCACCCGGACCTCCTCGGCCCCGACGGAAACGGTGGTGCTCGCCCCGTCGGGCGCAGCGCGGGCGACCAGCTCCTCGACGACGGCCACCGGCTCGCCGCGCGCTGCAGCCCGAGCGCCCTCCCGCGCGGCGTCCACGCACCGCAGCTGCGCACCCACCACGGTCACCGCGGCGACAGCACCCGCGAGGACGAGGAGCAGGACCGGCAGCACCACAGCCGTCTCGGCCGTGACCATGCCGGCCTCACGACGGCCGACCGCCCGCAGCCGCACGACGCGACCCCCCATCGGTCAGGACAACGTCGCGAGCGCCGACTCGACCAGGTCGGTCAGCCCCGTCACGATCGACCCTCCGGTGACCACCCGGTAGAGGACCGCGGCGAACGCGCAGGCGGCCACCGTGCCGACGGCGTACTCCGCAGTGCTCATGCCCGCCTCCGGGGTCGCGCGGACGGCAGCCCACCGCCGGGCGAGGGGATGCCTCCGTCGCGGTGGGGCCGCCATCGGTGGGTCCGGCTCCTCCTCGTCCGCTTCGAAGTACTCGGTCAGCGTGCTGGTCATCGCGACATCCCCTCGGTCATGGCCCGCTTCCCGGGCCGTGTCCCGACCCTCCCGGCGTGCGGGCCGCCGGCCCAGACACGGAGCCGATCTGTGGAGTGGCCCGGTTCCTGTGGACAGCGGATGAGTCAGCGGAAGACGTCACCGGCGATTCCGAGGACCAGCGGGACGACGCCCAGGCAGAGGAACGCCGGGAGGAAGCACGCGCCGAGCGGCGCCAGCACCCAGACGCCGGCACGGCGGACGGCGGCCTCGGCGTCGACCCGTTCGGCCGCTCGGCTGTCGGCCGCGAGCGACCCCAGTGCGGGCACCACGGCCGCACCCGACTCCCCGGCGCGGACCAGCACCCGCCCGAGGCCGGCCAGCTCGCCCGGCACGTCGGCCCAGGCCCGGCGGGGCTCGGCACCGAGCCGGTAGAGGGCCGCCACGGTGCGCAGGTGCGCACCGAGCGGTCCCGGGACGGCCTCCCCCACCGCGGCCAGCGCGCCGGCCACCGGCACGCCCGCGGCCAGGCATACGCCGATCAGGTCGCAGGCGCCCGGCAGGTCGCGGAGCAGTGCCCTGCGGGTCACTGCCCGCTCGTCGGGGCTCGCCCTCCTGAGCAGTCGTTCGCCTCCGACCGCGACGACGCCCGCTGTGACCAGGCCCGCCCCGCCGCCGACCAGCATCCCCACCGCAAGGGCAGCCCCACACGCCAGTAGCCACCGACGCCGCGCGGCCGCTCCATCGCCGTCCGGCCTCGGGCCCCGCCCACGACCGGCCGGCCACAGCAGGTCGAACCGGCGGACGCGGACGTCTCCCCGCGGCGCCCACAGGAGCAGCGCCGTCGCAAGAGCGAGAACTCCGACGGTCACCGCACGGCCCGCGCCACCAGCCGACGGGACCAGGCCAGACCGGCGGCCTCCAGCGCGACCCCGGCGACGAGCAGCACCTGGCCCACGCCGGTCCCGGTCAGTACGCCCCACGGATCGGCGCCGACCCCGTTGCCCATCGCCAGCCCCAGCAACGGCAACCCGGCGAGCAGCGACGCGCTGGCCCGCGGCGCCGCGGTGGCCGCGCGCAGTTCCAGCCGGTGGCTGTGACGCGCCCGCAGATCGTCCTCGACGGCTCCCGCGACGGCCGCCAGGGAGCAACCGGTGCGCGCACTCAGGCGCACCGCCGCCGCGATCCGGCCGAGTGCCTCCCCGAGCACGCGATCCTCCGTCTCGGACGGCAGGGCCTCCGGCGCCCGGATCGCCCGGGCCAGCGCCGGCCCGCAGCCGCTGTCGGCGCAGGCCGTCACGGCCGCGCCGGTCGCGGCGTCGAGGGACCGCCCACTGCGCAGGTCCGCGGCGAGCGCGCCCAGCCCGTCGGCGAGAGACCGGAGCTGCCCGTCGCTCCCCCGCGCTGCCCGTCCCACGAGCCACACCCGCGCACCCAGGAACGCAGCCAGCCCGCCGAGCACCGCGACGAGCGGCGTGCTGAGCAGCGCGCCGCTCAATGCAGCGATGGCACCGGCCGTCGGCGGGATCGGCAGGTCCCGGACGCCGGTCGGCCCGCGGGCCCGGACGGCGCCACGGCCGAGCACGCCGGCCATCCGCGTCCGCCGGAGGGCGCCGTCGTCCGGCCAGAGCACGAGCGCGGCTGCGGACAGGAGGGCCGCGGTCACCACCCGGGCCCCTGCTCCCCGGCGAGCAACTCCTCCATCCGGTCCCGGGCCGGACACGGACCGCCGTCGGCGCGCCATCCCGGCTCGACGACGACCAACTCGCCGGACCGTCGCACGACGCCGATCTCGTCCACGCGGCGCCCCACGGGTGTCCGGCGCAGATGCACCACCAGCGCCAGCGCCGCAGCGGCCTGGCTGTGGACCGCCGCCCGCCCGAGGCCGGCGGCCACGCCGAGCGCCTCGAGCCGAGCGGGCACCTCCGAGGGCCGGTTGGCGTGCAGCGTCCCGCAGCCGCCGTCATGGCCGGTGTTCAGGGCGGCGAGCAGGTCCGTCACCTCGGCGCCCCGCACCTCGCCGACCACGAGCCGGTCCGGCCGCATGCGGAGGGCCTGGCGGACCAGGTCGCGCAGGGTCACCTGGCCGACCCCTTCGACGTTCGGCGGGCGGGTCAGCAACCGCACGACGTGCGGGTGCGCCGGAGTCAGTTCCGCCGCGTCCTCGCACACGACGATCCGGTCCGCGGGGTCGGCCTCCCCCAGCAGTGCGGACAGCAGGGTGGTCTTCCCCGATCCTGTTCCGCCGGTCACGAGGAAGGCGCGCCGGCGTACGACGAGGGCCCGCAGGAGGTCGCCGCTCTCGCCCGGGAGCGTGCCGAGGGCGTCCAGATCGTCGAGGGAGTGCGAGCAGCGGCGCAGCACCCGCAGGGACAGACACGTGCCGCTCCCCGACACCGGCGGCAGGACGGCGTGCAGGCGAGTGCCGTCCGACAGGCCGACGTCGACCCAGGGCGCCGCGTCGTCCAGCCGTCGTCCGGCGAGACCGGCCAGGCGCACCGCGAGCCGGCGGACGGCGTCGTCGTCGGCGAAGCGCACCGGCGTCCGCGTCAGGCCGGCACCCCGGTCGATCCAGACCTCGTCGGGCCCGTTCACGAGGACGTCGGTGACCCCTGGCTCGCGGAGGAGCGGCTCCAGCGGACCTGCCCCGGCAAGTTCGTCGACCGCTTCCCGGACGGCGCGGAGGACGTCGTCATCACCGAGCAGGCCGCCGGTCTCCTCCCGTACGAGCGCGGCGACCTCCGCTCGCGACGGCACCCCCTGCTCCAGCGCCAGCCGGGCGCGCACCCGGTCCAGCAGCGCGACGGCGGTCATCGCACGCCGGCTCCCGCCCGCTGCGCGGCTCCCGCCCGCACCTCCGTGAGGATCCGGCGGGCCACGCCACCGAGCGGCGACCGCGCCGCGACCGCGGGCGGCTCACCTCGCTCACTCCTCGGCACCGCGCTGCGGTCGTGCGGGAGCACGGCGACCACGGGGCGGCCGACGACGTGGGCGACCTCCTCCCGTCCGAGGCCACCGGGTACTCGCCCGACGACCAGGTGCGCCGCCGACCAGGGCGAACCGTGCTGGTCCACGAGCAGGCGCGCGGCCGTGGCCGCCCGGAGGCGGCCGGGCACCACGAGGACAGCAAGGTCGGCGTCGGCGAGCGCGGCTGCTCCCTCGGGCGGACCCACCCGGGACACGTCGACCACGACCGGGCACCCCACGGAGCGGGCGGCCTCGATCACGGCAGACAGGGCCTCGTCGGGGACCGGTCCTGGGGCCTCCCGCGAGGACGCCAGCACGTGCACGCCGCGGACCTCGGGCAGCGCCGCCAGCAACGCGTCGCCGGCCACGCGCCCGCGCAGCCCGGTCAGGTCCGGCCATCGCAGGCCGTCCGCCCGCTCGGCGCCCAGCAGCAGGTCCAGCCCTCCGCCCCAGGGATCGCCGTCGACCAGGAGTACGCCGGGGGCGGCGGCCAGCGCCACCGCCGTCGCGACGGTGCTCGCGCCCGCACCCCCACAGCTGCCGCCGACGGCCACCAGCCAGCCGCGCTCGACCGGGGAACGCACGGCGGCGGACGAGCGCGCGAGCAGCCACGACTCGTCGTCCGGCAGCACCGCCACCCGCTCGGCGCCGAGCTCCACCGCCGACGCCCACTCGGCGGCCGGCAGCTCACCGGCGGTCACGACGACCACGCCCGGCCGGCGCGGCAGCGACCGCAGGGCGGCGCCGCCGAGCGCATCGGCGCCGACGAGGACCAGGGGCGCGTTCCGGTGCGCGCGGCGGAGCGCAGGACCACCCGTGGCCAGCTCGGCCTCGGCGCCGGCCGCGGCGAGCAGCCGGAGCAGATCGTCGACGAGTTCTTCGTCGGAGCTGACGACGAGCGGGCGGGTGGACGGGGCGCGGGAGGAGACGGCGCGGGACAAGGACACGGCGCGACCCCACCAGGGAGCGGGCAGACAGTGCCACAACGAACGAAGAACTGTGGATGACCCGAACGGGTGTGGACGGCGCGCGGGATCAGCCACCCGAGGCCTGTCCACTTACAGTCGTGTCTTGTGACCCGCGCAGCGGCGTTCTTCGACCTGGACAAGACGGTCATCGCCAAGTCCAGCACGCTGGCCTTCGGCCGCCCGTTCTTCCAGGGCGGGCTGCTCAATCGCCGCGCCGTGCTCAAGACTGCCTACGCCCAGCTCGTCTTCTCCCGCGCCGGTGCCGACGCCCAGCAGATGGAGCGGCTGCGGGCGCAGCTCACCAGCATGGTCACCGGCTGGGATGCCGACACGGTGCACGACATCGTCCGCGAGACGCTGCACGAGATCGTCGACCCGCTGGTCTACGCCGAGGCCGCGGACCTCATCGAGGAACACCGGGCGGCCGGGCGGGAGATCGTGATCGTCTCCAGCAGCGGGGCGGAGATGGTCGTGCCGATCGGCGAGATGCTCGGGGTCGACCGCGTCGTCGCCACCCGCATGGTCACCGCCGACGGGCGCTACACCGGCGAGATCGACTTCTACGCCTATGGCGAGAACAAGGCCTCCGCCATGCGCGAGCTCGCCGTCGAGGGCGGTTACGACCTCGCCGACTGCTACGCCTACAGCGACTCCATCACCGACCTGCCGATGCTGTCGGCGGTCGGCCACCCGACCGCGGTGAATCCCGACCGGGGGCTGCGCAAGGCCGCGCTCGAGCACGGCTGGCCGGTCCTGCAGTTCACCCGGCCGGTGAGCATGCGGGCGCGCTTCTCCGCCCCGCCCACGCCGGTCGTCACCGGCGCCGCGATGGGCGTCGGCGCGGCCGTGGTCGGCCTGGCCTGGTACGCCCGGCACCGCGCCCTGCGCTCGGGTCCGGCGGCCTCGACCGTCGACGTGCCGGGCCCCCTGACCGGACGACGGCGGCGCCGCGGGGCCTGACGGTCGGCGGGGCACTCCCCCCGCCACCGCCCGGTTTGCCATCCTGCCGACGTGGTCACCGTGGTCCTCGCCTGGTCGGCCGTCCTGGCCGTCTGCGTGGCCGCGGTCCTCTTCGGCCAGACCGCCCGCACCGCCCCACCCGGCGGACGGCGCCGGTCGGTCGCCGGTCGCATCGGCCTCTTCCTCTCCCGGTCCGGCCCCTGGCTCGCAGTCCTGGTGGGCGCGGGCGCCGGAGCACTCACCGGGGCGTGGCTCGCCGCCGCAGCAGGCGCTGCGGCGGGCGTCGTCCTCGCCTCGGTGGTCGGGCTCACCCTCGCGCCGCACTGAGCCAGCCGCCGAGCCGCTCGCGGATGCCGTCGACGAGGGTCCGCGCGCCCGACACCGGCGTGAAGGCCCGCGCCGCCGCGGTGAGGGCGGCCTGCTCGTCGGCCCGCAGGCTGATCCCGGCCGCGGCCGCGTTGTGCTCCAGCTGCTCGACACTCGAGGCGCCCGGGATGACGACGACCCGCGGCAGGCCGATGAGCCAGGCGAGGGCGATCTGGGCCGCCCGTGCCTGGTGCGCGCCCGCCACCTCCCGCAGCAGGTCGAGCAGCGGCGCGGCCCGCCGCATGTTCTCGGTGCCGAACAGCGGGTTCATCGCGCGCACGCCACCGGGTCGGTTGCCGACGGTGTAGTGGCCGCCGAGCAGGCCCTGGGCCAGCGGGCTGTAGGCGATGACCAGCCGGTTCTCACGGTCGGCGAAGGGCACCAGATCGTCCAGCGGCTCGGCGTGGGCGAGGGAGAACTGCACCTGGTTGCTGATCACCGGGCGGCCGAGCGCGGTGTCGGCCGCCTGCCATCGCGCCAGCGAGTAGTTGGAGACGCCCGCGGCGCCGATCCGGCCGTCGTCGAGCAGGCCCCGCAGTCCGGGCATGATCACCGAGTCGGGAACCAGCGGATTGGGCTGGTGCACCTGGTAGAGCGGGATCCGGGTCAGCCCGAGGCGGCGCGCGCTGCCCGCCCATCGCTGCCGGACCACCGGCGGGAACGGGGCCACCGGGAAGAACTTGGTGGCGACGACGACGTCGCCACGCTCGTGTCCGAGCGCCTCCCCCAGGATGCGCTCGCTGCGGCCGAACCCGTAGATCTCGGCGGTGTCGAAGAGCGTGACGCCGAGTTCGCGAGCCCGCCGGACGATGTCGCGGGCCGCGCGGTCGGCGTAGGCGTCGCCGTAGCCCCATTCCCGCGAGCCGAACTGCCAGGTGCCCAGCCCGATCCGGCTGACCGGGCCGAGCCCGTCGACCTCGAGGTACTCCACGTGGTCAGTCTTCGCGCTCCACGAGCGGCCCGCAGGTCAGCCGCGGAGCAGGCTCTCGCAGATCGCCAGGCCCTCGAGCGCCCCGTGCTCGGTGGCCCGGCAGCAGTGCACCAGCCAGCCCGCCACACCCTGGGCGGTCCCGGACGCGTAGCCGGCCAGGGCCTCGGCGTAGGCATCGCCGCCCAGCTCGGCGAAGCCCACCTCGGGCACCGACACCGCCTTCGGGTCCAGCCCCCGGGTGATGCCGGTGAGCCGGCCGGCGCCCCGGGCCACCACACCGTCCGCGGTACCGAACGGGGCAAGTGCCGCCAGCTCGCCGTGCACGAGCGCAGCCACCAGCACGGCCGGAGCCGACGTCGGCCCGGTGACGAGGGAGAACAGGCCGGACAGCCGTGGTCCTGCGTGCGGGGCCGGCCGGCCGAGGTCGCCGCTGTCGACCAGGTCCGCGGCGGCCAGCACGTGCAGCCGGGCCAGCACCTGGCCGGGTGCCCGCGACCACGTCTCGACCATCGAGCCGAGCCCGGCGGAGACACGGAGTGCGCCTTGCACCAGCGGATCCTCGGCGTTCCCCGCGCGCAGGTCGGCCAGCGGGACGTCCACGCCCTCGAGCGCGGCCGATGCCCGTGCGCCGCGCAGGGCGGACTCCGTGCTCACCCCGGCCGACTCCCGGCGCAGCACCTTGTGGCCGAGCAGCCGGTCGATGCCGGCCCGCGCGCCGTCCGCGGCCTCGCGGACGCCGGGCAGGTCGAGGAGCGGGGCCAGCGGGTCAGGTGCGCCCGGTCGGCTCGCGGGTCGGGTGGCGCCGGGGCGGACGGGGATGCTCACGTGCTCTCCTCGCTGCGCTCGTCGGTCACGTGACCAGAGCTGCTGTGCTGATGGGTGGCCTCGCAAGCTCGGCCACGACCACGACGGTACGAGGCGGCCTCGCCGGGCTCTCACGCCCCTCGCCTACGCTCCCTCCTGCCATGGCCCGTCCCCTGACCCTGCTGCTCGTGCGCCACGGGCAGAGCGAGTGGAACGCCGCCGGGCTCATGCAGGGCCAGACCCCGCACGTGCCGCTCACCGAGCTGGGTCATGCCCAGGCCGCCGCGGCCGCCGCCGAACTGGCGGGGCTACGGCCGGGTGCCCTCCTCTCCAGCGACCTGCTCCGCGCGGTGCAGACCGCCGAGCACTGCGCCCGCGCCACCGGCCTGACCCTCGAGACGGCCCCCGCCCTGCGCGAGCAGGGCTACGGGGTCCTCGAGGGCCGCCCCTCGCGCGAGCTCTGGGACGTCGTCGACTGGACCGACCCGTACTGGTCGGCCCCGGGCGGGGAGAGCCTCACCGAGCTGCACGCCCGGGTGGAGGCCTTCCTCAAGCACCTGTGCGCCGAGCCGCCGGCCGACGTGATCGCGCTGGTCACGCACGGGGACACCATCCGGGCCGCTCAGGCGGTCGCGGCCGGCCTCGGCCCCGACGCGATGCCGGTCGTCACACCGCACAACGGCACGGTGACCCGGCTGGAGATCTGCGAGTGAGGCCGCGATGACGACGAGCGAGCGAGCATCGCAGGGAGATGCCCGGAGCCGACAGCCATGAGCAGGGTGCTGGTCCTGGGAGGGGCGCGGTCGGGCAAGTCCGCGCACGCGGAGTCCCTGGTGGAGGGGCGCGCGGACGTCACCTATCTGGCGACCTCTCCGCTGTCGCACGACGACGCCGACTGGGCCGAGCGGGTCGCCGCCCACCGCGCCCGACGGCCGTCGTCCTGGACGACGGTGGAGACGACCGCGCCGAGCGAGCTGCTGCGTGGCGGGACGATCCTGGTCGACAGCGTCACCACCTGGGTCGCGGCGCTGATGGACGAGACCGGCGTGTGGGACGACGAACCGGGCGCGGCCGACCGGCTGGCCACCCGCTGCGACGCCCTGGTCAACGCGTGGACGATGACTGCCGCGCACGTCGTCGCGGTGAGCGACGAGGTCGGGCTGGGAGTGGTCCCCGAGACCCGGTCGGGGCGGCTGTTCCGCGACACCCTCGGCGCGGTGAACCAGCGTCTGGCCGGCACCGCCGACGAGGTCTGGTTCGTCGTCGCCGGGCTCCCGCAGCGTCTGCGATGAGGTGGACCGGACCGCTGGAGTCGGCCGCGCTGCTCACCGTGCTGCCGGTACCGGCGCGGGCCGCGGCCACGACCCGGGGTGTGCTGCCGTGGGCCCCGCTGGTCGGGCTGGTGCTGGGCGGGATCGCCACGGGCGTCGCCCTCCTCGGGGACCGCTGGATCTCGCCCCTGGCCGGGGCCGTGCTGGGGATGGCCGTCCTCGCGGTGCTCACCCGGGGGCTGCACCTGGACGGGCTGGCCGACACCGCCGACGGGCTCGGGCCCCTACGGGGGCGCGAGCGGGCGCTGCAGGTGATGCACCAGAGCGACATCGGCCCGTTCGGTGTGGTCACCCTGGTGCTGACGATGCTTCTCCAGGTCGCGTGCCTGGCCGCGCTCCTCACGGCCGACAGTGGCTGGCTCGCCCTCTGGACGGCGGTGGTCGTGTCGCGGCTGGCCATGGCGCGCACCGGGCTCCCCCGCGTCGCGATGGCCCAGGGGTCCTCGCTCGGCCGGCTGGTCGCGGGGACGGTGTCGGCACCGTGGCTCGTGGCATGCGGCCTCGTGCTCGTCGCTCTCGTCGCGGCGGGCACCGGCGGGGACCCGGCGCCGGCCGGGCGCCTGGTGGGCGCGGCAGCGGTCGGCCTGCTCGCGGCCGAACTCCTCTACCGCCGGGCACGTGCCCGGCTGGGCGGCGTGACCGGTGACGTCATGGGCGCGATGGGCGAGACGGCGACCGCAGCCGTCCTGCTCGCGGCCGCCGCCCTCTGGCCCTAGCGGCGTCGCAGGAAGTTGTCCATCATGCGGCCGATGCCGCCGGTCGCCGCGGGCCTCCCCCGGCCACGACCCATGCCCCGGCCCGTACTCACGCCCCGCCCCATGCCGCGCCGTCCCGTGGGGCTGCCCGTGCTCCGCCCCGATCGTCCGGCGGCCCGCCCCCCGCGCGCCGTACCGCGGGTGGCGTTCTCTGCCTTCGCCATCAGCCTTCCGAGAATGCTCATGGTCGGTGGGTGCCCGGCGAAAGCCTGGCCGACGCGGCGGACCCACAGGACACCGGCGTGGCGTGACGCACTGCAGATCCTGTGCGCGGTTGTGGACCGGTCAGGCGGGGGCATCCTGCTGGGCCGGGGTCTCCCCGCCCTCGAGATCGCCCTCGGTGTCGAGGTAGGCCTGCTGCAGTTCGGCGAGCAGCTCGGGGTCCGGCGACTCCCACATCTTCCGGTCCACCGCCTCGAGCAGCCGTTCGGCGATCCCGTGCAGGGCCCAGGGGTTGGACTTCTCCAGGAACTCGCGGTTCTCCGGGTCCAGCACGTAGGTCTGCGCGAGCTTCTCGTACATCCAGTCGGCGACGACGCCGGTCGTCGCGTCGTACCCGAACAGGTAGTCGACGGTCGCGGCCAGCTCGAACGCGCCCTTGTAGCCGTGCCGGCGCATCGCCTCCAGCCACTTCGGGTTGACCACGCGGGCGCGGAAGACCCGGGAGGTCTCCTCCAGCAGCGAGCGGGTGCGCACCTGCTCGGGCCGGGTGGAGTCGCCGATGTAGGCGGCAGGTGCGGTGCCGGTCAGCGCACGCACCGTCGCGACCATCCCGCCGTGGTACTGGAAGTAGTCGTCGGAGTCGGCGATGTCGTGCTCGCGGGTGTCGACGTTCTTGGCCGCGACCGCGATCCGCTTGTAGGCCGCCTCCATGTCCGGCCGGGCCTGCACGCCGTCCAGGTCGCGGCCGTAGGCGTAGCCGCCCCACACCGCGTAGACCTCGGCCAGGTCGGCGTCCCCCCGCCAGTTGCGGCTGTCGATCAGCGACAGCAGCCCGGCCCCGTAGGCACCCGGCTTGGACCCGAACACCCGGGTCGTGGCCCGCCGCCGGTCACCATGGGTCGCCTGGTCGGCGTCGACGTGCGCCTTCACGAAGTTGTCCTCGTCCGACTCGGACAGCCCCGCCACGAGCGTCACCGCGTCGTCCAGCATCGTCACCACGTGCGGGAACGCGTCCCGGAAGAAGCCGCTGATCCGCACGGTGACATCGATCCGGGGCCGGCCCAGCTCGTCCAGCGGGATCGGCTCCAGACCGGTCACCCGCCGCGACGCGTCGTCCCACACCGGGCGGACGCCGAGCAGCGCGAGCACCTCGGCGATGTCGTCGCCCGAGGTGCGCATCGCCGACGTCCCCCACACCGAGAGCCCCACGGAGCGCGGGTACTCGCCGGTGTCGGCGCGGTAGCGGTCCACCAGCGACTCGGCCATCGCCTGCCCGGTCTCCCACGCCAGCCGCGAGGGCACCGCGCGCGGGTCGACCGAGTAGAAGTTCCGGCCGGTCGGGAGCACGTTGACCAGCCCCCGCAGCGGCGACCCCGACGGCCCGGCCGGCACGTAGCCGCCCTCCAGGGCGTGCAGCGTGGCGTCGAGCTCGTCGGTGGTGCGCTCGAGGCGGGGCACGATCTCGTCGACGGCGAACCGCAGGACGGCGGCGACGGCCTCGTCGTCGCGGTCCAACACCTCGGAGATCACCGCGGGCACGGCCTCGGCGACCCAGCCGCGCGCCTCCATCCCGCTCACGAGGGCCTCTGCCTGCGCCTCGACGGCGTCGGTGGCGTGCAGCCCGGCACTGCCGTCCTCGGTCAGCCCGAGCGCCTCGCGCAGGCCGGGCAGCGCGACCGAGCCGCCCCAGATCTGCCGGGCGCGGAGCATCGCGAGCACCAGGTCGATCCGGCTCTGGCCGGCGGGCGGGGTGCCGAGCACGTGCAGGCCGTCGCGGATCTGCGAGTCCTTGATCTCACAGAGCCAGCCGTCGACGTGCAGGATCATCTCGTCGAAGTGGTCGTCCTCGGGGCGGTCCTTGAGCCCCAGGTCGTGGTCGAGCTTGGCCGCCTGCAGGAGCGTCCAGATCTGCGCGCGGACGGCGGGCAGCTTGGCCGGGTCCATCGCCGCGACGTTGGCGTGCTCGTCCAGCAGCTGCTCCAGCCGCGCGATGTCGCCGTAGGAGTCGGCGCGGGCCATCGGCGGCACCAGATGGTCGACCAGGGTGGCGTGGGCGCGCCGCTTGGCCTGCGAACCCTCCCCCGGGTCGTTGACCAGGAACGGGTAGATCAGCGGCAGGTCGCCCAGCGCGGCGTCCGGCCCGCAGGACGCCGACATCCCCACCGTCTTGCCGGGCAGCCACTCGAGGTTGCCGTGCTTGCCGACGTGGATCAGCGCGTGCGCGCCGAACGACGACCGCAGCCACCAGTAGGCGGCCAGGTAGTGGTGGGACGGCGGCAGGTCGGGGTCGTGGTAGATGGCGATCGGGTTCTCACCGAAGCCGCGGGGCGGCTGGACCATCACGACGACGTTGCCCGCCCGCAGCGCGGCGAAGACGATGGCGGCTCCGTCATCGCCGGGGGGACCGTCGACGAACAGCGAGCCCGGTGCGGGGCCCCAGTGCTGCTCCATGGCCGCGCGCAGGTCGGCGGGCAGCGTCTGGAAGAACGCGCGGTACTCGGAGGCACCGATCCGGACCGGGTTCCCGGAGAGCTGCTCCGACGTCAGCCAGTCGGCGTCCTGCCCACCGGCCGCGATGAGCGCGTGCACCAGCCGGTCGCCATCGAGGTCGGCGACGCCGGGGAGCGCGTCTGGCCCGTCGAACGGGCCGATGTCGTAACCCTGGCCGGCCATGGCGGCGAGCAGCCGGACCACGGAGGCGGGCGTGTCCAGGCCGACGGCGTTGCCGATCCGCGCGTGCTTGGTCGGGTACGCCGACAGCATCACGACGATCCGCCGCTCGCCAGGGGGCGTGTGGCGCAGCCGGGCATGGGCGACGGCCGTGCCGGCCACGCGGGCGGCGCGCTCCGGATCGGCGACATAGTGGGTGAGGCCGTCGGCGTCGGTCTCCTTGAAGGAGAACGGCACGCTGATCAGCCGGCCGTCGAACTCGGGGATCGCGACCTGGTTGCCGACGTCCAGCGGCGACAGCCCGTCGTCGTTCGCCGCCCAGACCTCCCGGCTGCTGGTCAGGCAGAGCCCCTGGATCACCGGGATGTCGAGGGCGGCCAGCTCGCCGACGTCCCAGGCGCCGTCGTCCCCACCGGCCTGGGCGGTCGCCGGCCGCGAGCCGCCGGCGGCGAGCACGGTGACGACCATGGCGTCGGCGGCGCCGAGCGCCTCCAGCAGACCCGGGTCGACGGTGCGCAGCGACGCGGTGAACACCGGAAGTGCCTGGCCCCCGGCGTCCTCGATAGCGGAGCAGAGGGACTCGACGAACGCGATGTTCCCGGCCAGGTGGTGGGCCCGGTAGTAGAGGACGGCGACTGTCGGGCCGCTCGTCGTCCGGGAGTCGCGGGACAGCACGCCCCAGTCGGGCGCGACCGACGGCGGCTCGAACCCCTCACCGGTGAGCAGCACGGTGTCGGACAGGAACCGGTGCAGCTGGATCAGGTTCTCCGGCCCGCCCTGCGCCAGGTAGCCGTGCGCCTCGGCGGCCACGCCCATCGGGACGGTGGAGAGCTCCATCAGCTCGGCGTCGGGCACCTGCTCCCCGCCCAGGACGACGACCGGCGCGGGCCCGGCCAGCAGCGGCGCCAGCATGTCCTCGTACTGCCGCCGGACGCCCAGGATCCGGACGACGACGAGCGGGCTGCCGTCCACCAGGGCGGCGATGCCGTCAGCGTCGAGACGGGCCGGGTTGCCCAGCCGCCACTCCGCACCGCTGGCGCGGGCGGAGAGCAGGTCGGTGTCGCTGGTGGACAGCAGGGTGAAGCCGGGCTGGTCGCTCAAGGCACTACCTCACTCGGGGTCCGCGCCCCGGGTCGTCGGGCACGGCAGCCGGAGTGTCTGGCTCGCCCCACGCTCCTGGAGGTACAGAGCGGGGCTCACAGTGGCGGGACCGCGCCGGCATCGCACCGGCTTCCTCGCTGCACTGCCGTGATGGAGCGAGACGCTACCGCTCGCCGAGCGGGGGCGGCCGTCGAGGCGTCAGGCCGGAGGTCGTGGGGTCGCCGGCGGTGTCGCCCTGCGCGGCCGTCACCGCAGAGGTGTCGGTGGCCGGGGGCAGGGACGGCTTGCCGCGGCGACCGACGGCCATGGTCAGGAATGCGGTGCCGACCCCGGCGGCCAGGGCGGCGAGGGCCCACTCCGGACCGCTGCGCTCGGTGCCCAGCAGGTGGTCCAGCGACAGCTCGCCCGGGCCGGTCTCGGCCAGCGCCGTCACCGCGCCGATCATGACGGCGTTGTACTCCCAACCGCCGTTGGCGGCCCAGGGGCCGTTCGGCAGGTGCACCTTGTGGATCGCGGTCGTCATGACCCCGGTCAGGGCCGCGGAGGCCAGCGGCGTCGCGAGCCCCATGGCCAGCAGGCTGCCGCCGGCGGTCTCGGTGACCCCACCCAGGACGGCGTGCACCTTGCCGGGGCGAAGCTCCAGGGACTCCATCATCGCCGCGGTCCCGGCGAGTCCCGGGCCGCCGAACCAACCGAACAGCTTCTGCGTGCCGTGCCCGATGAACAGGCCTCCGATCACGGTGCGCGACACGAGACGTCCGACGCTCATGTGCTGCCTCCCTGTTCTGGCGAGCCGTGACACATGAGTTCCCACTCGTGCGTGCGGAATCACGTCACGGGGCTCGGAACAACGCGCGAGCAACCGGCCTCAGTGAACGCCGAGAGCGTCGGCCATGCGGTGGTGCGGCACCGCCTCGTCGGCTCGGCTCTGCCGCTCCAGGGTGCGGGCCAGCGCACGGCGGGCCCAGCCGTTGGCCGGGGCCAGCTCGACCAGACGGGTGAGCGCCTCCTCGGACTTGGCCAGCTGCGCCGAACCGAAGTAGGAACGGGCCAGCAGTTCGACCGCGGCCTCGTTCGTGGGCTCGGCATCGACGACCCGCTCGAGGATGCGGGCCGCCTCGGTGGGCCGGCCCACGGCGAGGAACAGATCCGCCCGGAGGTACTCCGAGTGCAGGTCGATCTCGAACGGCTGGGACATGCCTGGAGAACGGCGCAGGACGTCATGTCCTTCCCGCGGCTCCCTCGGCAGGATCAGTCCGTGACCGTTTCCCCGATCCGGTTCTCGCACTGGCCCACGCCGCTCGATCCCGCGCCACGGCTGGCCACCGCGCTCGGCCTCGGCCCGGACGACCTCTGGGTCAAGCGTGACGACCTCACGGACTTCGGCGGCGGCAACAAGGTGCGCAAGCTCGAGCACCTGGTCGCCGAGGCGCTCGCGGCCGGAGCCACCGTCCTGGTCGCCAGCGGCACCGCACAGAGCAACCATGCCCGGGCGACGGCGGCCGCAGCGGCACGGGTCGGCCTGCGCGCGGTCCTCGTGCTCGGGGGCACCGCGCTGGCGGGGCGCCCGGGCAACCTTGCCCTCGACGGGCTCCTGGGCGCCGGGGTCGTGCACGTCGGGGGACTCGCCGGCGGCGCCCTGGATCGTCTGGTCGAGGAGGTCGCCGACCAGCTGCGGGCCGGCGGTGAAGTGCCCGCCGTCCTCCCGTTCGGGGGATCGTCGGCGGTGGGTGCGCGTGGCTACGTCGACTGCGCCGCGGAGCTCGACCAGCAGGCGCCGGACGCCGCGCACGTGGTGGTCGCCGTCGGCTCCGGCGGCACGATGGCCGGGCTCGTCGCGGGCCTCGGCCCCGACCGGGTGCTCGGCATCGACACGGGGGCGGTGCCCGATCCGGTCGGGCGGGTGGCGGCGCTCGTCGCCGCGCAGGGCGCCGGCGCCGGCCGGCTCAGGGTGCACCGCGACCAGGTCGGCGAAGGCTACGGCCTGCTGACCGCCGCCGCTGCCGACGCCATGCGCATGGCCGCCCGCACCGAGGGACTGCTGCTCGATCCGGTCTACACCGGCAAGGCGCTCGCGGGCCTGGCCGTAGCGGTCGCCGAGGGCAGCATCCGACGGGGTGAGCGCACGGTGTTCGTGCACACGGGCGGCCTGCCGGGCCTGTTCGGGCACGCCTTCGCCTCAGAGCTGGCGGCTGCCGCCCTCGGCGGCGCCGCCGAAGGAGCGACGCTGACATAACCTCGCCGACGCCATGACTCCCCGAGCGACCGCCTCGACACCCGCCCGCGTCCGGGCCGACGCCTGCCCCGGCGCGCTGCAGACCCACCCCGCCGCGGACGGTGCGCTGGCCCGCGTCCGGGTGCCGGGCGGTGCGCTGAGCAGCGCCCAGCTGCGAGTGCTCGCCGACGCCGCACGGGCCCTCGGCGATGGCGCCCTGGAGCTCACCAGCCGGGGCAACCTCCAGCTCCGCGGGTTGCGGCCGGGGTCCGAGGCCGCGCTCGGCGACCGGCTCGCGGCGGCCGGTCTCCTGCCCAGCGCTACCCACGAACGGGTGCGCAACATCCTGGCCAGCACGCTGTCCGGCCGGGCCGGTGGCCGCCTCGATGTCCGGCCGTGGGTGACCGCGTTCGACGAGGAGCTGTGCGCCGACCCGGCTCTGGCCGGGCTCCCCGGCCGCTTCCTCGCCACCTTCGACGACGGGCGCGGTGACGTCGCCGGCCTGGAAGGGGACGTCGGGCTGCTCGCCCTCGCTCCGGACACCGTCGCGCTGCTGCTCGCCGGCGCGGACTCCGGCCTGCGCACGGCACCCGCCGGCGCGGTCGAGCTCGCGCTCGCCGCCACCCGGGCGTTCCTGGACATCCGCGCCCAGGACGGCGACTCGGCCTGGCGGCTGGCCGAGATCCCGGGCGGCATCACGCGCGTGGTGGCCCGCCTCCCTCAGGGCAGAAATGGCCATTTCTGCCCTGTTGAGGTCCCGAGGGCGCCGGTCACCGGTCCCGCCGGGGCGATTCCGCAGGACGACGGGCGGACCGCGCTGGTCGCGGTCGTCCCGCTCGGCCGGCTGACCGCCGATCAGGCCGACCTGCTCGCCGGCACCGCCACCGACCTGCAGCTCACCCCCTGGCGGAGCGTCGTCCTGCCCGATCTCGCCGACCCCGATGCCGCCGCAGAAATGGCCACTTCTGCGGGGCTGGTGCTCGACCCGGACAGCTCGTGGCTCCGGGTGACCGCGTGCGCCGGCCGGCCCGGGTGCGCGAAGTCGCTGGCCGACGTCCGCGCAGACGCGGCGGCCGCCGTCACCGCCGGCACGCTCCCGGCGGACGGCGTGCGCCAGCACTGGGCCGGCTGCGAGCGGCGCTGCGGCCGTCCGCGGGGCGAGGTCGTCGACGTCGTCGCGACCGGCCTGGGCTACCGGGTGGGCGCCGTCCCGAGCTGAGCGGGCCCGGGCACGTGGTCAGGGACGGGGGTCGGTCCGCGTCCAGCCGCGCTCGTCCCGGCGGGCGCCCTGGGCCGCCCGGCAGCGGCGGCACACGGACTGCACCCCCTCCGCGTGCCGGCCCGACTCCGGCTGGACGTCCTCCCAGCTGACGTGTGGGAAGCGGGCCAGCCGGGACTTGTTCAGCGACAGCCCGCAGACCGTCTCGTTGCGCCCGCGCTCCCACGCGTGGACCTCACCGGCGGGGTAGCGGATGCCGTCGTCGGGGTCGGTCCACCGGTCCGTGGCAGCGACCGCCGCGTTGCGCACTCCCATGAGCTCACTTCCCTTCGGGCAGCCGCGCGCCCGAGCGCACGTGCGAGCCCGGCTCGACGCGTGCCTGCCGCCCCACGAGGGTGATGTCGCCGTCCCCACCGACGGAGGCCCCCTCGCCGACCTCGACCCGGTCGTCGAGGACGGCGCGGGTCACGGTGGCCCCGGACCGCACCCGCACTCCGGGCAGCAGGACGGAGTCCACGACGGTCGCGCCGTCCTCGACGACCACTCCCGGCGACAGCACCGACCCGCGCACCTCCCCGGCCACGCGGGTGCCGCCCGAGACCAGGCTCCCGTCGACCACCGCCCCGGGAAGCAGCCGCGCGGCACTGTGCCGCCCACCGCGGGTGTGCACCGGCCAGGCGGGGTCGTCCAGGTCGATCGGCGGCTCGGCCGCCAGGAAGTCCCGATGGGCCTCCCAGTACGCCGGGATCGTGCCGACGTCGCGCCAGTAACCCTTCAGCGGGTGGGCGCGAGCCAGGCCGTCCCGGGTCTGGTCGGGGAGCAGTTGGCTGCCCAGGTCGTCGAGCCCGTCCTCACCGGCATCGGCGGCCAGCGCCTCCAGGCGGTCGAGGGTCGGTCGCGGGGTGAAGACGAAGACCTCGTTGGTGGCGGTCGTCGTCGCGGGGTCGTCGGGCTTGTAGGCGTAGTCGCTGATCGTCCCGTCGTCGCCGACCTGGACGATGCCGTAGCGGGACGCGTCGTCGGCAGCGACCTCGGTGGTCACCATGGTCACCTCGGCCCCGGAGCCCAGGTGGCTCTCCGCGACCTCCCGGTAGTCCAGCGCGTAGACGGCGTCGGAGCTGACGACGACGAGCGCGTCGGGGTCGTACTCGCGGATGAGCTCCGCGTTGCGCCACAGCGAGTCCGCGGTGCCGGTGTGCCAGCCGCCGCGGTCGGTGCCCTGGAACGGCGGCAGCGTCAGCAGGCCGCCGGAGGTGCGGTCGAGGTCCCACGGCCGGCCGTTGGCGAGGTGGTCCGACAGCGACGTCGGGTGGAACTGCACCGAGACCCACACATCGGCGATCTGCGAGTGCTGACAGTTGCTCAGCGGGAAGTCGATGAGCCGGTAGACGCCGGCGAACGGGACGGCGGGCTTGGCGCGCTGCTCGGTCAGCAGTTCCAGGCGTCCTCCCGCTCCGCCGGCGAGGACCAGGACGAGGATGCGGGGAAGCGCCATACGCAGCCGCTACCCCGTCCCGGCCGGGACGTAGCCTCCCCCGGGTGTACGAGTACGAGAAGGACGGCGCCGAGATCTACCGGCAGTCGTTCGCCACGATCCGCGCCGAGGCCGATCTCGACCGGCTGCCCGCCGACCTGGCACAGGTGGTCGTCCGGATGATCCACGCCTGCGGGCAGGTCGACCTCGTCGACGACGTCGCCTTCTCCCCCGCCGTCGTCGGCCGGGCCCGTGAGGCGCTGAACGCCGGTGCGCCGGTGCTCTGCGACGCGCAGATGGTGGCCTCCGGCATCACCCGCCGCCGGCTCCCCAAGGACAACGACGTGGTCTGCACGCTGAACGACCCGCGGACGCCGTCCCTCGCCGCCGATCTCGGGACCACCCGCACCGCCGCGGCGCTGGAGCTGTGGGGCGACCGCCTGGACGGCGCCGTCGTCGCCATCGGCAACGCCCCCACCGCGCTGTTCCACCTGCTGGAGACGGTCGCGGCCGGCGGACCGCGCCCGGCCGCGGTCATCGGCATCCCCGTCGGCTTCATCGGCGCCGCCGAGTCGAAGGACGCGCTGGCCGCCTCCGACCTGGAGTTCCTCGTCGTCCGGGGCCGGCGGGGCGGCAGCGCGATCACCGCGGCCGCCGTGAACGCGATCGCGAGCACCGTGGAATGAGCGGGCGGCTGTACGGCGTCGGGCTCGGCCCCGGCGACCCCGAACTGGTGACGGTCAAGGCCGCCCGGTTGATCGGCGCGGCCGACGTCGTCGCCTTCCACGCGGCGCAGCACGGCCGCTCGGTCGCCCGGGCGCTCGCCGCGCCGTACCTGCGCGACGGGCAGATCGAGGAACTGCTGGTCTACCCGGTCACGACCGGGACCACCGACCACCCCGGCGGCTACCAGGGCGCCATCGACGAGTTCTACGAGGCGGCCGCTGCGCGTCTGGCGGCCCATCTGGACGCCGGCCGCGACGTCGTCGTCCTCGCCGAGGGCGACCCGTTCTTCTACGGCTCCTACATGCACATGCACAAGCGCCTGGCGCACCGCTACCCGACCGAGGTCGTGCCCGGGGTGACCAGCGTCAGCGGGGCGGCCGCGGCGGTCGGACGGCCGCTCGTCGAGCGGGACGAAGTGCTCACCGTGCTGCCCGGCACGCTCGGAACCGACGAGCTCGCCGAATGGCTGGCGACGACCGACTCGGCCGCCGTGCTGAAGCTCGGCCGGACCTTCCCGCAGGTCCGCGAGGCGTTCGACCGCGCCGGCGTGCTCGACCGCGCCCTCTACGTCGAACGGGCGACCAGCGACCGGCAGCGCACCATGCCCCTGGCCGACGTCGACCCCGCGAGCGTCCCGTACTTCTCCCTCGCCCTCCTCCCCAGCCCGCTCACGAGCCCGACGGCCACGGCATACCGGTCGTCAGCGGGCGACGGGCACCACGGCGAGGTCGTCGTCGTCGGGCTCGGGCCCGGGTCGCGCAACTGGACGACGCCGGAAGCGGCCGAGGCGCTCGCGGCGGCCGACGACCTGATCGGCTACGGCCCCTACCTGGACCGCGTCGAGGTCAACCCGCGGCAGGAGCGGCACCCCAGCGACAACCGGGTCGAGGCCGACCGGGCGGCGCACGCGCTGAAGCTGGCCCAGAACGGCCGGCGGGTCGCCGTCGTCTCCAGCGGTGACCCGGGCGTGTTCGCGATGGCGGCGGCGGTGCTCGAGGTGGCGGCGCAACCGGAGTACGCCGGCGTCCGGGTACGGATCGTCCCGGGGCTGACGGCGGCCCAGGCGGTGGCCGCGAAGGTCGGCGCCCCGCTCGGTCACGACTTCTGCGTGCTGTCGCTGTCGGACGTCCTCAAGCCCTGGGACGTCGTCGTCGACCGGCTCCGGCACGTCGCAGCGGCCGACCTGGTGATCGCCCTGTACAACCCGCGGTCCAAGCATCGCCCGCACCAGCTCGGCGAGGCGAAGCAGGTTCTGCTGGAGAACCGGTCGCCGGAGACGGTGGTGGTCATCGGACGGGACGTCGGCGGCGACGAGGAACGGCTCACCGTGACCACCCTCGGCGCCTTCGACCCGGAGACCGTCGACATGCGCTGCCTCGTGCTCGTCGGCTCGTCGCAGACGCGCGTCACGGCCTCCGGCGCGGTGTACACGCCACGCACGTATCCGAAGTGACGCGCCGGGGAGCGGGAATCAAGCTCGCGCTCCCGGGCTTGCCGCAGGTCGTGCGTCCCCGTCGCCTCTCCCGGCCTACCGCGTTCTGGTCGGTGGCGGTGCTGCTCGTGCTGATGCTCGCCGCGTCGGGGGTGCCGTCGCCGCTGTACCGCGTCTACCAGCAGGAGTTCGGCTTCAGCTCCGG
>JAOPUS010000210.1 GCA_025963345.1 Blastococcus sp.
CGCTGCGCGTTCTGCGCGATCCCCACCTTCCGCGGCGCGTTCGTCTCCCGCCCGCCGGCCGAGGTGCTCGGCGAGGCCCAGTGGCTGGCCTCGCAGGGCGTCACCGAGCTGGTGCTGGTCAGCGAGAACTCCACGTCCTACGGCAAGGACCTCGGCGACCTGCGCTCCCTGGAGAAGCTGCTGCCGGGGCTCGCCGCGGTCGAGGGCATCGCGCGGGTGCGGGTGGCCTACCTGCAGCCGGCCGAGCTGCGGCCCGGGCTGCTCGAGGTCATCGCGGGCACGGACGGCGTCGCGCCCTACTACGACCTGTCCTTCCAGCACTCCTCGCCCACGCTGCTGCGACGCATGCGGCGCTTCGGCGGCACCGAGGACTTCCTGCGCACCATTGCGCGCGCCCGTGAGCTGGCGCCGGGCGCAGGCTTCCGGACCAACGTGATCCTCGGCTTCCCCGGGGAGACCGAGGAGGACGTCGCCGAGCTCGAGCGCTTCCTCACCGAGGGGCGGCTGGACGCCGTGGGTGTCTTCGGCTACTCCGACGAGGAGGGTACCGAGGCGATGCGGCTGTCCGGCAAGCTCGACCAGGCCGAGATCGACGCCCGTGTCCGAAGGGTCACCGACCTCGTCGAGGAGCTCACCGCCCAGCGCGCCGAGGACCGGATCGGCGAGCGGGTCGAGGTACTGCTCACCGAGGACCTCTCGGCCACCGAAGGTCCGGGTGTGTGGCTCGGCCACGCGGCCCACCAGGACCCCGACTCCGACGGCACCACGACGATCTCGGGTGTGCCCGTCGACGCCGTGCCCGGTCAGCTCCTGGACGCCGAGGTGGTGGGCACCGAGGGCATCGACCTGATCGCCCATGCCCTCGTCCCCGTGGCGGCACCGGCTCCGGCCGGGCGGTGACCTCCGTGACCGACGTCGCCCCGGACCCGGCTGCCACGCCCCCGTCGTCGGCGAAGCTGGTCAACCTGCCGAACTCGCTGACGGTGCTCCGGCTGGCCGTGGTCCCGGTGTTCGCGGTGCTGCTGCTGCAGAACGGCGGAGTGGACGACGACGGCCGCTACCTGGCCACCCTGGTCTTCGCCCTGGCGATCATCACCGACCGCTACGACGGGATGATCGCCCGCCGGACGGGGCAGGTCACCGAGTTCGGCAAGCTCGCCGACCCGATCGCGGACAAGGCGCTCACCGGCACCGCTCTCATCGGGCTGTCGATCCTCGCGATGCTGCCGTGGTGGGTGACCGTGGTGATCCTCGTCCGAGAGGTCGGCGTCACCGCCCTGCGCTTCTGGGTCATCCGGCACGGGGTCATCGCGGCCAGCCGTGGCGGGAAGGCCAAGACCGTCGTCCAGTCGCTGGCCATCGGGCTCTACATCCTGCCGCTGACCGGCTGGATGGCCAGCGGCCGCTGGTGGCTGATGGCGATCGCGGTCGTCCTCACCGTGCTGACCGGCCTGGACTACGTCTACCGCGCCCTCACCCTGCGCCAGACCAGTGCCCGGGCGATGCGCGCCGCGGCGGCCCGACGGGCGGCGGGCCCGAGCGGGGCCAGCGGAGCGCGCACCGACACCGCCGCCTGAAAACACCCCCTGCCCCCCACCACTCGCAGGCTCGCGGCGGGACCCTGCACGGGGCCGTCCTACCCACCGTTCGCAAGCTCAGCGCGGGACCCGGGGCGGGGCCGGGTTCCCTCGGGCGACCGCGGTGAGCTCGGCGCTCGGTTCCACCCCGATCTCCCGTCGCAGGATGCTGCGGAAGGCGTCGTACTGCCGCCGGGCCGCGATCCAGTCGCCGGCCGCCTGGTGGGCCTCGATGAGGGCGCGCTGGCCGCTCTCGCGGAGCGGTTCGGCCAGGACCGCGACGTACATGGCCTCGACGGCGGCGGCCGGACGCCCGGCCCTGCGGAGCAGCCGACTCAGCGCCTCCAGCGCGTGCAGCAGGCGCAGTTGCAGCCGCTCGCGCACCGTCAGGACCCAGTCGTCGTACCAGCCGGGGAGGAGCCCGAGCTCGGCGATCGGCCCGGGATCGACGCCGAGGTCGTCCGCGGCGGGGGCGTTCGCCAGCACGCGGGTGGCCCATGCCTCCAGGCGGATGAGGTCCACCTCGACGTCCTCGCGCAGGCCGAGCCACGACTGCTCGGCGACCACCAGCGGACATCCGACCTGCTGGAGCCGCCACAGCGCCGAGCGCAGGTTCCCGGCCGCCCGGCCGTCCTCGACGTCGGGCCACAGCACCCCGGCGGCCACCCGTCGGTCCGCGCCGTCCGGATGCAGGGCCAGGTAGGCCAGCAGCCGGCGGCTGCCCGGGGGGACGGCAAGCCGTCGTCCGTCGCAGGTGAGGGACAGGCCGCCCAGCACGCGCACGAGCGAGGTCGAGGGAGGTGTCTCGACGTGCATCCCGCGCCTCCCCAGTGGGGCTCGCTGCCGGAGGGATGTCCGGTGCGCACTGTAATGAGGGCGCCGGGGCGCAGGAAGGTACAGCTGCGCGGGGGTTGGATGGGCGGGTGCCGGAACTGCCTGACCTCGCTGCCCCTGTCCGACTGCACCGTGCCCTGCTGTCCCGGGGTGAGACGGTCGCGGCCGCCGAGTCCCTGACCGCCGGGCTGTTCTGCGCCACCCTGGCCACGGTTGCCGGCGCGAGCGCGACCCTGCGCGGCGGCGTGGTCGTCTACGCCACCGAGCTGAAGACCGCGCTGGCCGGCGTACCCGCCGACCTGCTCGCCGTGCACGGCCCGGTCAGCCCCGAGACCGCGGTCGCGCTCGCCGACGGCGTCCGCGAGCGCTGCGGAGCCAGCTGGGGGATCGGGCTGACCGGGGTGGCCGGCCCCGACCCCGTCGACGGGCACGGCCCCGGACGGGTCTACCTCGGGATCTCCGACGGCCGGCGCACCGACGTGGTCGAACTCGACCTGGCCGGTGACCGGGCGGCGGTGCGGGCCGCAGCGGTCGCGGCTGCCATGGACGGCCTGCTGGCCCGGCTGGGCTGACCAGCGCCGTCCGGCGGGAAGGCGACGCCCGCACCCGCTGTTACGCCAAGAGCGGACGCGCGCCGGTCGGTCAGACCTGGGCGCCGGACGCCGCGTACCGTGAGCGCACGGCGCCACCTGCGGCGCCGCCGCTTCCCCGCTCGCAGGACAGGAGACGGCCATGACGCTGCTGCGTACCCAGCTCGGGAACACCTTGCGTGGCCACCGGCTGAGTCAGAGCCGGACGCTGCGCGACGTGTCCGGGGCCGCCCGGGTCAGCCTCGGCTACCTGTCAGAGGTGGAGCGCGGGCAGAAGGAAGCCTCCTCGGAGCTCCTCGCCTCGATCTGCGACGCCCTCGACGTGGAGCTCGCCGACCTGCTTGCCGAGGTCAGCCTCGAGCTGCGCGTCGCCACCGGCGGCGCGGTCCGCCCGCTGGCGCCCTCGGCCGACGCGCCGGCAGTCGACACCCAGCCGGAGGCCGAGCAGCCCGCTGCCGCCGATCCGGTCGCCGAGCCGGCCCTGGCCCTCGTGGGCGCCGTCCCCGCCCGCTCGTCCCACCGCCGCGGTACGGCGGTCTCGCTGGCCGCCTGAGCCGGCCGACACGCGCTCTGTTCGATGCCCAGGTCCTTGACCTCGGGCCCCCGCGGTGCAAGACAGGGCCCATGCTCCCGTCCGCCGCCGGCCCGCCCGCCGTCCGGCGGGGGCCGGAGCATGTGCCGGGAGCGCACACCCGAGCCGGCAACGCCATGGGCCGCACCCGAGCCGGGCTGCTCGCCGGTGCCGCTCGGGCCTTCGCCGAGCACGGGCTGCGGCGCAGCACGATGCAGTCGGTCGCGGCGGCGGCCGGCGTCGCCAAGGCGACGCTCTACAACCACTTCCGGACCAAGGACGAGGTCGCCTCGGCCCTGCTGTCCGCCGAGCTCGACCGGCTGACCGCACTCGCCGTGTCCCTCCCGCGGGACCAGGCGCTGGCCGCGCTCTCCGACGAGCTCGGTGCCCATCCGGTGCTGCGCCGGCTGGCCGGGACCGAGCCCGAGACCCTCACCGCCCTGCTCGCCGTCGGCACGGAGCGCTGGGCAGAGCTGACCGGGCGACTGGGTGCGGCTCTGCAGGTGGACGGCGACAGCGCGGAGCTGGCCGGGCGTTGGCTGCTGGGCGTCGTCCTGCAGCCCGGCCGGTCGACGACCCGCCACCGGCACGCCGACCGCCTCGCCGCCGTGCTCACCTGACGGGTCGGGCGAGCGGCAGGAGCCGGGTCAGCAGCACCCGGTCGGCGCCCGGCCCGGCGTGGCCGGGCGACGGGGCGGGGGAGGCACCGAACCGCGCCCCGAGCGCGAGGACGGCGGTGTCCCCCGGAACGGCGACCGCCTGGATCGCCCGGGCGCCGGTGCTCGCGGCCAGGCCGGCGAACCGTTGCACCAGCCGGTGCGCGAGGCCACGACGCCGCCACCCGGGGTGCACGGCGAGGGCATGGACGACGGCGAGCCGGTCGGCGCTGACGACCCCCAGCAGGTAGCCGGCGTCCTCGCCGTCGGGGGTTCGGGCGACCGCGCCGAACCCGCCGAGCTGGTGGAAGAAGAGCGGGTCGTGCATCGAGAGGACCGTGGCCTCGTCGAGGACCGAGCCGGTCCAGAACTCCGACCGACGGGCCAGCAGCCGCTCGCGCAGCGCGACGGCGGACAGCTCCTCGAAGCCGACCAGCCGCAGACCGTCGCTCACCGGTCGGCGCGGGCGGCGCTGAACTCCGCCCGGGTGGGTGGGTCGGCGCCGACCCGCGTGCAGTTCAGGGCGGCGACCAGCGCGGCGTCGTCCACCAGGCGCAGCAGGTCCTCGTCCGGCAGTGCCTCGAGTGCGGCCCGGCCCGCGACTCCGGACTCCAGCAGCCCGGTCAGCAGCCCGGCGGCGAGCGAGTCACCGGCGCCGACGGTGTCGACGACGGTCACGCGGGGGATCCGCCAGTGCAGGACGGCATGGCCCGGACGGGCGATCCGCAGCGGGGAGCCGCCGTCGGTGACGAGCACCAGCGCGGGCCCGCGCTCCGACCACTGGCGGGCGGTCGCGTCGAGGGCAGCGGCACTCGTCGCCCCTGGCTGGAGCCAGGCGAGGTCCTCGGTGCTCACCTTCACGACGTCGGCGTGCGCGATCAACCGGTCCAGCCGCTCCCGGACGATCTCCGACGTGTTGCCGAGGGTCGTCCCGACCGGGCCGGCGGCGAGCATCGGGCGGATGTTGGGGTCGACGCTGATCAGGCCGCTGCCCTCGGCGGAGATCCGTTCGACCAGCCGAGCGATGGCCTCGCAGCCGGGGGCTGTCCAGCTGGAGATGGAGCCCACGTGCAGGATCCCCGTCCGGCTCGGGAGTACGCGCGCCAACTCCTCGTCGGTCCACTGCCAGTCGGCGGCGCCGAGGACGTGGAAGCCGTAGTCGGCGGAGCCGTCGGCGGCCAGCCCGACGAAGGCCAGGCTCACCGGCCCGTCGGCCTCGATGAAACCGCTCGTATCCACCCCGGACAGCTCGGCGTGCCGGCGCAGGTTGGCCGCGAGCGGCCCGGTGCCCAGGCGGGCCATCAGCCGTACCGGAGTGCCCAGGCGACCGGCCGCGACGGCGACGTTCAGGGCGTTGCCGCCCGGACGGGCGACATAGCTGGGCGCCGTCCCCTCCGGGCCCGCGTCGGCCCCAGGGACAGGGAGGAGGTCGACGACCAGTTCCCCCAGAACGCTGAGCATCGGGCCGTCATTGCGCACGTCCGAGACCCTAGCCGCGGGAACTGGTGGGGCGCGTTGGCTCCGAGAGGCGATCACCTGGGACGATGGGACGACGAGCATCACCGGGCCGGCAGCTGCGCCGGAGCAGGAGGACCCATGCCCAACCCGTTCGTGAAGCTGTGGAAGTACCTCACGGCCTCCGCCAACGCCCAGATCGACCAGCGCGCCGAC
>JAOPUS010000231.1 GCA_025963345.1 Blastococcus sp.
CGACCGCGGCGAGCAGCAGCACTCCCCCGGCGTCGGCGCCGGACAGCAGTGAGCCGGTGAACCGCACCAGCGGCAGGACGGCCACGACCAGCGCCCCACCGGCGACCATGAGCGGGGCGAGCAGCCGGCGCGGATCCGTGCGGTCGGCCGTCGCGCCGCCCGTCCACGCGCCGACGGCGATCGCCGCGAGCGCGAAGCCGATGATCGCCGTGCTGGTCTGCAGGGTCACGCCGACGTAGGGGGCGATCAGTCGTAGCCCGACGATCTCCAGTACCAGGACGGCCCCGGAGCACAGGAACGTGACCGCCGCGGCGACCCAGTTCGGCAGCGCGTGGGCCGCAGGCTCCACGGTCAGAACAGGGCGGGCTGGTCGGCAGGCCGGCTGACCGACTCCGCGCGGGCCACCAGCTCCGGGCCGTTGTTGGTCACGTGGTTCACGGCGGTGCTGACCGGCCGGATCTCGAAGGTCTCGACGATCTCCGGCGGGGTCGGCTCCACCAACGCCTCGACGTCCTCGCGGGACGGGTCCAGCCACGCCGCCCAGCGGTCGGGCGGAAGCACCAGCGGCATCCGCTCGTGGATCTCGGTGAGCGCGCCCACGGCCGGCGCCGTCACGACCGTGCAGGTGTAGAGCCGGTCCTCGCCTCGGCCCCACACCTCCCAGAGCCCGGCGAAGGCGAGCTCCGAGCCGTCCTGCGGGGTCACGAAGTACGGCTGCTTGCCCGGGGCGTCCAGCCGCTTGGCCCACTCGTACCAACCGTCGGCCGGCACCAGGCACCGCCGCGTGCGCGCGGCGGTCCGGAACGCGGGCTTGTCGGTCAGCGACTCCACACGGGCGTTGAGCATCCGGTTGCCGACCGAGACGTCCTTGGCCCAGGACGGCACGAGCCCCCACCGGACGGCGCGCAGCTCGCGGTGACCACCGCCGGTCAGCGCGCCCTCGGCGTCGCGCTCCTTCTTGTGCCGGACGATGTGGACGTCCTTCGTCGGGGCGACGTTGTAGTCGGCCGGCAGCGGCTTCTGCCCCTCGGCGCGGACTGCCTCGAACTCGATCGCGAGATCGTCGGCACTACGGCTCGCGGCGTAGCGACCGCACATGGCGCGCTCCTCCCCGGTGCTGGGTGTCGGCCCGACTGTAGGTGCCGACAGCGACAGGCAACCCGTTGCGCGTGACCTTCTCCGCCCCGGGTAGGGCTCGACGGACAGAATTGCCGAGAGGCCCGCACCGATAGACAAGGATCACCGGCGTGACCGCGACACAGAACCCCACGGACCAGCAGCCGAAGACCGCCAGCGACGCCGGCGCCCGGCCCTACGCGACGGTGAACCCCTACACCGGCCAGACGGAGAAGGAGTTCCCCTTCCTCGAGACCGGCGAGATCGACGGCGTCATCGAGCGCGCGCACGCCGCCTTCCTGGAGTGGCGCCGCCGGCCGGTCGAGGAGCGCGCCGCGATCGTCGGCCGCGCCGCCGAGCTGATGAACGAGCGACGCGACGAGCTCGCCGCCCTCATCACCCGCGAGATGGGCAAGCGGATCCAGGAGGCCGCGGGCGAGATCATGCTGGCCGCCAGCATCCTGCAGTACTACGCCGAGAAGGGGCCCGGCTTCCTCGAGCCCAAGCCGATCGACGTGATGCAGGGCGAGGCCGTCGTCGTCAACGAGCCGGTCGGCGTCCTGCTCGCCATCGAGCCGTGGAACTACCCCTTCTACCAAGTCGTGCGGGTGGCCGGCCCGAACCTCGTCCTGGGCAACGCCATCGTGCTCAAGCACGCGGAGCTGAACCCGCAGTGCGCGCTCGCCATCGAGCAGGTCTTCCGCGACGCCGGCGTCCCCGAGGGCGTCTACACGAACGTGTTCCTGAACATCCCGGACGTCGAGCGGGTCATCTCCCACCGGCACGTCCAGGGCGTCACCCTGACCGGCAGCGAGCGGGCCGGGGCCAGTGTGGCCGAGATCGCGGGGCGGAACCTGAAGAAGTCCGTCCTGGAACTCGGCGGCAGCGACCCGTTCATCGTCCTCGACGCCGAGGACCTCGGCCGCACCGTCAAGGCCGCCACCATGGCCCGGATGGCCAACACCGGCCAGGCCTGCATCGCGGCGAAGCGGATCATCGTGGTCGACGACATCTACGACGACTTCGTCGCCGGCCTCCAGCAGGCGTTCTCCACCTTCACGCCCGGCGACCCGGCCGACCCCGCCACCACGCTGGGCCCGGTGTCCTCCGAGCGCGCCGCGCAGGATCTCGCCGCACAGATCCAGGACGCCATCGACAAGGGCGCGACCGTGCTCGCCGGCGGCGGCCGTCCCGACCACGACGGCGCCTTCGTCGAGGCGACGCTGCTGGCCGACGTCACGCCGGAGATGCGGGCCTACAACGAGGAGCTCTTCGGCCCGGCCGCGGTGCTCTACCGCGTGGCGAACGAGGACGAGGCCGTCGAACTGGCCAACAACAGCGAGTTCGGCCTGAGCGCCGCGGTGTACAGCAGCGACGCCGAGAAGGCCCGCGCGGTCGCCGACCGGCTGGAGTCCGGAATGGTCTGGATCAACCAGCCGTCCGGCTCCTCCCCCGAGCTGCCGTTCGGCGGCGTGAAGCGCTCCGGCTACGGCCGCGAGCTGTCCGAGCTGGGCATGTTCGAGTTCGCCAACCGGCGGCTCATCCGCGTCATGCCTGCGAAGAAGGCGACCAAGCCGGCCGGCGGCTGAGCGGTGCGCGAGCGGTGCGGCAAGCCGGACCGGGCAGAATGAGCACGTGAGCGAGCGTGCGAGTTCACGCAATGTGCCCAGCATGGCCGTTCACGTGGCCGACGAGCGCCAGCGAGGAGGACGCGTGAACCCGGTCTGGACGACGCCGCACCGCTCAACTCCCGTCGACGCCGTCGTCACCCTGCCCGGTTCGAAGTCGATCACCGCACGCGCGCTGGTCCTCGCGGCGCTGGCCGACGGCCCGAGCCGACTGGTCCGGCCGCTGCGCGCGCGGGACACCGACCTCATGGCCGGCGGTCTGCGCGCGCTCGGTGCCCGGATCGACGAGGACGGCGCCGACTGGCTGGTCACGCCGCAGCCGCTGCACGGGCCCGCCGAGATCGACGCCGGGCTGGCCGGCACGGTGCTGCGCTTCCTGCCACCGGTCGCCGCGCTGGCCGACGGCCCGGTGCGGGTGGACGGCGACCCGCGGCTCCGCGACCGACCCAACGCGGGCCTCCTGGCCGCGTTGCGTGCGCTCCGGGTCGAGGTGGACGACGGCGGCCGCGGCAAGGCGCCGTTCACCGTGCACGGCACCGGCCGGGTCCGCGGCGGCGCCGTCGAGGTGGACGCGAGCGAGTCCTCGCAGATCGTGTCCGGGCTGCTGCTTGCGGCCGCGCGCTTCGACGACGGCCTGGACCTGTCCCTGACCGGCGGCGTGCCGTCGATGCCGCACGTCGAGATGACCGTGACGACACTCCGGGAGCACGGCGTCGCGGTGGTCGCCACCGACCGCGGCTGGCGGGTGTCGCCCGGCCCGGTCGCCGCCCGCGACGTGGTGATCGAGCCCGACCTCTCCAATGCGGCACCGTTCCTGGCCGCCGCCCTGGTCACCGGCGGGCGGGTGACCGTCCGGGACTGGCCGGAGGTCACCACCCAGCCCGGCGCCCAGCTCGACCGGCTGCTGTCGGCCATGGGTGCGCAGGTGACCCGGACCCCGGAGGGCCTCCGGGTCACCGGCACCGGCGCGATCACGCCCCTGGTCGCCGACCTCGGTGAGGTGGGCGAGCTGACCCCGGTCCTGGCTGCGCTGTGCGCCCTGGCCGACGGTCCCTCCCGGCTGACCGGCATCGGCCACCTCCGCGGCCACGAGACCGACCGGCTGCAGGCCCTCGACGAGGTGTTGACGGCGGTAGGCGCCCGGGTCGAGCAGCTGCCCGACGGCCTGGTCATCGAGCCCGGTCCGCGGCGGCCCGCCCTGGTGGACTCCTACGCCGACCACCGCATGGTCCACGCGGCCGCCGTCCTCGGGCTGGCGATCGACGGCGTGCAGGCCGGCGACCCGGGTGCCGTCACCAAGACGCTGCCCGACTTCGTCGAGCGCTGGGCGGGACTGCTGGGCGAGCCCGTGGGAGTCGACAACTGAGCGGCCAGACATGAGTGGACGGCGCCACGACAGCCGCTCCGACGAGGACGACGTCCGGATCCGACCCAGCCGCCGGGGCTCCCGCCCCCGCACCCGCACGCGGCCGGCGCACGCCGACGCCGTCCCTGGGCTGGTCGTCGCGGTCGACCGCGGCCGGCTGACCGTGCGCGTCGAGGGCCCCGACGGCGGTCCGGTCGACGTCACCACCATGCGGGCCCGCGAGCTGGGCAAGCACGGCGTCGTCGTCGGCGACCGGGTGCGGATCGTCGGCGACACCAGCGGGCGCACCGACAGCCTCGCCCGGATCGTCACGATCGAGGAGCGGACGACGTCGCTGCGGCGCACCGCCGACGACACCGATCCCACCGAGCGGATCGTCGTCGCCAATGCCGACCTCCTGGTCATCGTCACCGCGGTCACCGACCCGGAGCCGGCGTTCGGCTTCCTCGACCGCTGCCTCGTGGCCGCCTACGCCGGCGGGCTGGAACCGCTGCTGTGCCTGACGAAGACCGACCTGGCCAGCCCGCAGCCGCTGCTGGACCGGTACGCGGGTCTGGGCCTGGACGCCGTCGCGATCTCGCGCGAGGCACCGCTGGAGCCCCTGCTGGACCGGCTGGCCTGGCGGATCAGCGTGCTCGTGGGCCAGTCGGGGGTCGGCAAGTCGACCCTGGTCAACCGGCTCGTGCCGGACGCATTCCGCGCCACCGGCGACGTGAGCAAGATCGGCAAGGGCCGGCACACGTCGTCCTCGGTGGTCCTCTTCGACCTGCCGCAGGGCGGGATGGTCATCGACACCCCGGGCATCCGGTCGTTCGGCCTGGCGCACGTCACCGCCGACGACGTCCTTTCGGCCTTCGACGAACTCGCCGAGGTCGCGGTCGACTGTCCGCCGGGCTGCGGGCACACGGCAGCCGATCCGGAGTGCGCACTCGACGCGTGGGCGGCCGCCGGCCCCCCGGCACGGCAGGAACAACTGGCCGCGCTCCGGGTGCTGCTCGGGGCCGTCGGCCAGGTCGGCCCCGGCTACTGACGCCGGCGGAAGAGCCCCCGTCGCGGCTCGACGAAAAGGTCGTCGGCCATCGGCTCGTCCACCGCCTCGATGCGCAGGTCGTGGCCCTGCCCAGGTGTCGGACCGCCGACCTCCTCGGTGGACACGCAGACGCCGGTGCCGACGTCGAGCCGCACCCGGTAGGCCTCGGGGTAGACCGCGAGCAGGTTCTCCGGGTAGTCCCCGTACTCGAGCAGATCGACCTCCCGCGACCGCAGCAACGGGCAGCAGCCGCAGCGCGGTGCGTACAGGGGTGTCGTCCGCACCACCGCCTCCCAGGCGGGGCGGCCGGCGTGCTCGACCTCGGTGACGGCGTCGAGGGCCAGCGACGGCCAGGCGGGGCCTCCGCCGTCGGGATAGCGGCCGTCGGCGAGCTCGACCGGGTCCAGCATCGCCACCCAGCGGTAGTCCTCGAACATCGGGTCGTCGTAGGACAGGCCCCACGGACGCTCGGCCACGAGCCCGTCCGGACGGAGCGGCGGCTGCTCCGTCGTTCCAGGCCAGGGCAACGGCCTGGCGTCGCCGCCGTCGAGCGTCAGAACTCCGATCTTCGTGGGCGGCTCCCGGACGATCTGCCGACGTTCGGCGTCGAGGGTCTCGATCCGCAGCAGGTCGGGCCGGCGCAGCCAGGCGCGCAGCGGCTCGGCGCGGCGCTCGTCGCGCCCGCGGCGCACGGTGAACCTCAGCGTCGACCAGCGCCACGGCGAGGAGCGCGCCAGAGCGGCGAAGCTGTCTGCGGACGGGGTCGGCACGGGAGGAGTGTGCGACTCCGCTCGCCCGACGACCAGCAGTTTCTCAGACCTCGACCCATCCGCCGCTGCGCCAGTAGACGCCGGCCTCCCGGGTGAGCAGCCCTTCGTCGACCAGGTAGCGGCGCAGGGCGGCGACGTCGGCGTGCCAGACGCCGAGCAGCGCGTTGACCTCGCGCTCGGGGTAGCGGACGCCCGGCTCGAAGACCCGCACCAGGTGCTCGAGGACCACCCGGCGCTTGCTGTGCTGGGCCGGGATCGACACGAGCCGGCCGTCGCGCACGAATGCCGAGAGGACGGCGTCCTCCGCGGGGTCGTCCGACAGCGGTTCCGGGACGGGTGCGGCCTCCGCGGCCGCCCGGGCCGCGGCGCCGAACCGGTCGGTGTGCAGCGTCAGCGCGTGCCCGTCGCGGTGCACGAGGCCGGCGCGGGCCAGCCGGCGGGCGGCGAGGGCGACGTCCTTCAGCGGGAGACCGGCCGCGTCGGCCACCTCCTCGATGGTCGCGGCGCCCAGGGCGAGGGCGGCGACGACCCGCAGCCGCGTCCGGTCGGCCAGCAGGCCCACGATCGTCGCGGCGTCCACGCAGCGACGGTATCGGCGCATCGGCAGATCCGGGCACGGGTACCCGGTGGGCATGGTGAGTCCGATCGACATCCAGAAGGCCCTGTCGGGGATGGACTATCCCGCGAGCAAGGCCGACATCGTCCGGCATGCGGAACAGCAGGGCGCCGACAAGGAGGTGCTCGACGCCCTGAGGAACATCGACGACCGCGAGTACGAAGGGCCGAGTGGGGTCAGTTCAGCGGCGTTTGACTGACGCCCGGCTAGGTTCGGTGTCCATGACACCCGGCCGAGGCTTTTCCGAGGACATGCGGCTAGCGCACGTGCTTGCCGATCAAGCCGACTCGATCAGTCTGGACCGCTTCAAGGCGCAGGACCTGAAGGTCGACACCAAGCCGGATCTGACGCCGGTCACCGACGCCGACCGCGCGGTCGAGGAGATGCTGCGGATCACGCTGAGCCGTGCCCGCACCCGCGACGCGGTCATGGGCGAGGAGTTCGGCACGACCGGCCACGGGCCGCGACGCTGGGTCCTCGACCCGATCGACGGCACGAAGAACTTCGTCCGCGGCGTGCCCGTCTGGGCGACCCTGATCGCCCTCTTCGACGGCGAGGAGCCGGTCGTCGGGCTGGTCTCCGCCCCGGCGCTGAACCGGCGCTGGTGGGCGGCGAAGGACGTCGGGGCCTGGACCGGCCGTCGGCTGGAGTCGGCCACCCGCTGCCACGTCTCCGACGTCAGCGAACTGCGGGACGCGAGCCTCTCCTACTCCAGCCTGTCCGGCTGGCAGGAGCGCGACCGCCTGGACGGCTTCCTCGACCTGACCCGCTCGGTCTGGCGCACCCGGGCCTACGGCGACTTCTGGAGCTACGTCCTGCTCGCCGAGGGTGCGGTCGACATCGCCGCCGAACCCGAGGTCTCGGTCTGGGACCTCGCCGCGCTCGACGTGATCGTCCGGGAGGCCGGCGGCCGGTTCACCGATCTCACCGGCGCGCCGGGTCCCAGTGGCGGGAGTGCGCTGGCCACCAACGGAATCCTGCACGACGCCGCCCTCGACCTCATCCGCCTGCCCGAGCCCGACTGATCCGGGCTCGGGCACTCAGCGGCTCAGTGGCCCTGGCTCCCGGTGCCCGGGCCACTGCCCGTGCCACGGCCGCCCTGGAACCGGCGGCGCACGTCGTCGATCTTCGCCTTCGTCTTCGGGTCCTTGGCGAACTGCTGGGCCTTCTCCGTCACCTGACGGACGGCCTCCTTGCCCTTGGGACTGTTGGCGAACTGCGCGACCTTGCTGAACAGCGACGCCATGCGGGGTCGCCTCCTCTCGCCCGAGGGCCGTGGACCGGCCCGTTGCTCGACCAACGGAGGCGGCGCCGCGACCGTTCCTACGCCCGGGCCCAGCGGGCGACCGCGGCACGGAGCCCCATGTCGGCCTGCGGGTCGACCACGGCACCGGACCCCTTCTCCGGGACGACGTCCAGCCCGACCCCGCGCCCGGCCAGCACTGCCGCACCGATCGCCGAGGCGCTGCGCAACGGCAGGTGCCGGACCGGACGGCGCAACACGTCGGCGAGCAACTGCTGGACGACGGCCGACCGTGCCCCGCCGCCGGTGAGCACGACCGGCTCGTCGTCGCCGGGCACGTCGAGCAGTTCGAAGGCCGCGCCGATCGCAAAGGCCACCCCCTCGACCGCTGCCCGCGCCAGGTCCGCACGGGTGGTCCCCGGCTGCAGGCCGCTCCAGCCGCCCCGGTCCGACGGTCGCGCGACCCCGCCACGCTCACCGGTGAGGAACGGCCGGAAGGCCACTCCCCCGGCGCCGGCGGGGGTCGCCTCGGCCGCGGCGAACAGATCGGTCCAGGACATCCCGAGCACGTCGCACACCCACGCCCAGGCCGAGCCACCGTTCTGCAGAGCGGCCATCGCGTACCAGCCGCCGGACACGTCGGCGTAGCCGTGCACGACGGGGTCGGCGGCGCGCCGGGGCACCCAGCCGGGCCGCAGCAGCTGGGCGCCGGTGCCGAGGTTGACCTGGGCGACCGGGGTGCCCGCCGCGAGGAGGGCCAGCGGGGTGTCGGCGCCGCCGGTCACGACGGGCACCGCACCGACCGGCAGGTCCGCCGTCCCGACGACCTCGGTTCCCGGGCGGACGGACGGCAGCAGCCCGGGATCCAGACCGGCCACGGCGACTGCCGCCGCCGACCAGTCATCGGCGGTGACGTCCCACAGCAGCGTCGCGGAGGCGTCGCTGCGGTCGGTGAGGGCAGGGTCCTGGTCCGGCAGCAGCGTCGCCCGGAGGGCGTCCTTGGGCAGCAGGACGGCGGCAGCGCGTGCGACCGTCTCCGGCTCGTGCCGGGCCAACCAGGCGAGTAGCGGCCCGGTCATCCCAGGGACCAGCGGGTTGGCCAGGGCGGCACGATCGGCCTCCGGCAGCGACCGCCAGAGGTCCAGCTCGGCACTGGCGCGCCGGTCGGCCCACAGCACCGCCGGCCGCAGTGCCCGGCCGGCGGCGTCCACGAGGACCGCGCCGTGCATCTGCCCCGACAGCCCCAGTGCCCGGACGCGAGCGCCGGCGACCGCAGGGGCCACCGCGGACAGCGCCTCGTCGAGGGCGTGCCGCCAGGTGCGGACGTCGGTCTCGGCGCGGTCGGGCTCCGGGCTGTCGATCGGATAACCGCGCTCGGCCTCGGCGACGACCCGCCCGGAGAGATCCAGCGCGACCAGCTTCAGGCCGCTCGTGCCCAGGTCGGCGCCGAGCAGGACGTCGTCGGCCACCACGTCGTCGGCCATCGAGCCCTCAGCTGCCGTGGGCGAAGCCGCCGCCGCGGCCGTTGCGGTCGGCGAGCAGCCCGGCCAGCGTCGACACCGCGATCTCGGCGGGTGCCCGCGAGCCGATGTCGAGGCCGATCGGCCGGTGCACGCGGGCGATCTCCTCGGGCGGCACACCGAGCGCGGTCAGCGCCGCGACGTGCGGCCCCTCGTGTCGCGGATTGCCCATGACGCCGATCCAGCGGGCCGGCCGGGCCAGCGCATCGCGGAGCAGCTCGCCCAGCTCGTCCCGGTGGTGATCGGTGACGACGACGTCGGTGGTCCCCGCGGCCAGCTCGTCGTCCAGTTCGCCGAAGGCCCGGACGGTGACGTCCGGCGTCCCCGCGGGAACGCGGCTGGGGTCCGGCTCGACCAGAACGGTCCGGAAACCGAGCTCGGACCCCCAGCGCAGCAGCACGTCCGACACCGGAGAGGCGAAGACGGCGACCAGCACCCGGTCGGTGGTCATGCGCCGCGCTCCGGGCTGTCGCCGTAGGCATAGGAGGCGTTGACGTACCGACCGCCGGCGGCGACGCCCGGGGGTGCGATCTCGTCCAGGCGGGCCAGGTCGTCGGCCGTGAGCTCCACGGCCACCGCCCCGACGTTCTCCTCCAGGTAGCGGCGGCGCTTGGTCCCGGGGATCGGGACGACGTCCTCGCCGCGGGACAGGACCCACGCGAGCGCCAGCTGCCCCGGCGTGGCGCCCTTCTCGGCGGCGAGGGAACGGACGGCGTCCACCAGGCGCAGGTTGACCTCGAACGCCTCGCCGGTGAAGCGGGGATGGCCGCGCCGGAAGTCGTCCTCGGCGAAGTCCGACGGGCTGGTGATCGCGCCGGTGAGGAAGCCGCGGCCCAGCGGACTGAACGGCACGATGCCGATGCCGTGCTCGCGTGCCACACCCAGCACCTCGGCCTCGAGGTCACGGGTCCACAGCGACCACTCGCTCTGCAGCGCGGCGATCGGGTGGACGGCGGCCGCGCGACGGATCGAGGCGGCGCTTGCCTCCGACAGTCCGAGGAACCGCACCTTGCCCTGCTCGACGAGCTCGGCCATCGCACCGACGGTGTCCTCGATCGGCACCCGCGGGTCGACCCGGTGCTGGTAGTAGAGGTCGATCACGTCGACACCCAGGCGGCGCAGGCTCGCCTCGGCGCAGGCGCGCACGTTCTCCGGCCGGCCGTTGATGTGCATCCCGCCGCGGTCGTCGCGGGAGATCGAGAACTTGGTCGCCAGCTGCACCTCGTCGCGCCGGCCGGCGATCGCCTCGCCGACCAGCTCCTCGTTGTGCCCGCTGCCGTACACGTCGGAGGTGTCGAGGAACGTGATGCCGAGGTCGAGGGCCCGCCGGACGGTCGCGATCGACTCGTCGCGGTCGGCGTCGCCGTACGCCTGACTCATCCCCATGCAGCCCAGGCCGAGCTCGGAGACGGGCAGGCCGTTGCGGCCGAGCATGCGGGTACCGACGGGAGGCGTTGAGGTCATACCCGCATCCTCGCGGGGCGCTCCAGGCCAGCGCCACACCGCATCCACGACAGAACCGCGCCCGCCGCCTGCGTGAGCCGGTGCACCAGCGGCGTGAGCGCCGGGACGGCCATCAGCACCAGCCCACCCGCGGCCCAGCCGGCTAGCACGTCCGACACCCAGTGCGTGCCCAGGTAGATCGTCGTCAGCCCGATCGAGGCGGCCAGCAGGCCGGCCGCGACCCCCCATGACCGACGGCACCGGCGGGCGAGCCACGCCAGAAGGCCCCAGGTGACGACGGCGTTGGCGGCGTGTCCGGACGGGAAGATCGTGCCGCCGCTGAACACGGTGCTCGCGCCCGGATGCACCGCCTCGGCTCCCAGCTGCAGCGGTCCGAGCCGGCCGATGACCGTCTTGACCAGCCCCACCGAGACGTTGAGCAGCAGGGTGGCCAGGCCGAAGGTGATCAGCGGGCGCAGATCCCGCGTGCGCAGGGCGCGCACGCCCAGCCAGGTCGCGGCCAGCACGAGGCAGACCGCGCGCTGACCGAGCAGCACCCACGCCGTCAGGAACTCGTACAGCCCCGGCCACCGGGTCGACGTCGACCAGCGGAACACGGCGGTGTCCAGGTCCACCAGCGGTGAGCCGCTGAGCACGGCGACGCAGACGAGGGCGTAGAGCAGCGACACCGTGCCGCCGAGAACCAGCCCGCGACGAACCGGCCGGCGGTCCGTCCCGGAGCGCGATACGACCGGCAGCTGGACCGCCGGCACGTCGGACCGTTCGCGTCCGACCGTGCCCGCCGTCAATCGTGTCTCGATAGCCACAGCGACTGGATTCTCTTCGAACAACCTGAAAAGCGGCTGAGAATCGCACCCGGCCCGACGACATCCCCGGCTCGTCGGTCCGGTCAGGAACTCCACGGTCCCGGTGCGTGGTCGTCGCGTCTGGTGGGATGGGCATGAACGGGCACCGGGTGTCGGTGTCCGGCGAGGAGGTCCCGTGCAGTACGCCGAGTCCGTCGTCGACCTGGTCGGCAACACCCCGCTGGTCCGGCTCACCTCCGTGACCCGTGACCTCGGCCCCGACGCGCCTCTGGTTCTGGCCAAGGTCGAGTACCTCAACCCCGGCGGCTCGGTGAAGGACCGCATCGCCGTCCGCATGGTCGACGCCGCCGAGGCCAGCGGCGCCCTGCAGCCGGGCGGCACGATCATCGAGCCCACCAGCGGCAACACCGGCATCGGCCTCGCCCTGGTCGCCCAGCAGCGCGGCTACACGTGCATCTTCATCTGCCCCGACAAGGTGGG
>JAOPUS010000241.1 GCA_025963345.1 Blastococcus sp.
GCCGAGGCAGCCGCCGCCCGCCCGGGGCAGGGCACCGCCGCGGCGGCCGCTCCCGCCGGGTCCTACCAGGACTACGCCATGAGCAAGCTCGGTGGCAGTGGCGGCGAGTTCGGCTGCCTCGAGAACCTGTGGGGCAAGGAGAGCGGCTGGAACCCCAACGCGCAGAACCCGAGCAGCACCGCCTACGGGATCCCGCAGTTCCTCGACTCCACCTGGGGCGGCACCGGCATCGCCAAGACCTCCGACGGCTACCGGCAGATCGACGCCGGCCTGATCTACATCGACAGCCGGTACGGCTCGCCCTGCGGCGCGTGGTCGCACTCGCAGTCCACCGGCTGGTACTGAGCCGCTGATACCGGGGTAGCGGCCGACCGTGGCCGCGCACATCGGGACGTCGGGCTGGAGCTATGACCACTGGGACGGCGTCCTGTACCCGCCGGGCACCCCGCCCCGGGACCGCCTCGCCCACTACGTGCGGCGGTTCGACACCGTCGAGCTCAACGCGAGCTTCTACCGGTGGCCCCGCGACGCCACGTTCGCGAGCTGGCGCCGTCGGCTGCCCGAGGGGTTCGCGCTGTCGGTCAAGGCCCCGCGTGGGCTGACCCACGCCAAACGGCTCTACGCCCCCGAGCCGTGGCTGCCGCGCCTCACGTCGGCCTGGCACGAGCTGGGCGACCGGCGCGCGGTCCTGCTCGTCCAGCTCCATCCCGCGCACGCGCGCGACGACGCCCGGCTGGACTGGTTCCTGGCCAGGCTGCCGTCGTGGATGCGGGTGGCCGTCGAGTTCCGCCACCCCAGCTGGCACGACGAGGCCGTGTACGGGTTGCTGCAGCGGCACCGTGCTGCTTACTGCGTCATGAGCGGCGCCCAGCTGCCGTGCGTGCTCCGAGCGACCGCGCCGTTCGTCTACGTCCGGATGCACGGCCCCGACCCCGGACACCTCTACGCCGGCTCCTACAGCGACGCCGACCTCCACTGGTGGGCCGACCGGGTGGGGGAGTGGTCGACGTCCGGCCGTGACGTGTTCGTGTACTTCAACAACGACGGCCACGGCCACGCCGTCCGCAACGCCGAGCGGCTTCGCGAGCTCGTCGGCGCCTGAGCATCCCGGTCAGCCGGGCAGCCCGGCGCGCGCCTTGGCCATCAGCGCGGTGTGCACAGCCGCATCGACCTGCGCCGCGAAGTCGGGATCGCCGTCGCTGCGGGCGAGGACGGCGTCGATCATCGCCGGGAGGATGGTGGCGTCCACGGTGAGCACCAGGGTGCCGCCCGCCGCGAGGAACCGGACCGCGCGCTCCCGGGTGGGACGTCCGCGACCGCGCGGGCGTTGCCGAGGTCGTCGGAGATGACCACGCCGTCGAACCCCAGCCGCCCGTGCAGCAGGTCGGTGAGCACGATCGGCGAGAACGCCGCCCGCACGGCGGGGTCGAGCTGCGTGAATGTGGCGGAGGACGCCATGACGAAGGGATGGGCCGGGAGCGCGCCAGGCGGGCGAACGCGGCGACCTGCTCGTCGCCGGCCGTGGTCGTGCTGTCGACGACGTCCGGGCTCGTGTCGGTGTGCGCTGAACCCGGGTTGGCGGTCTCGGTCCCGGCGGGCACCACGTCGACGACCGGCGCGAGGTCGAGGTTCAGGCCGGCGTCGTGCAGCGCGGCCGCGAGACGGTCGGCGACGCGGCGAGCTCGGCCGCGGGGGCCTGGGACCGGCCGGCGAGGAAGATCCCGCCCAGCGCGCTCAGGGGACGCCCGTCGCCGGGGGACAGGTTCTCCAGCCGGACGCCGACCACGAACAGCTGGGCGACCTGCGCATGACGGTCGAGCTTCGCCAGCGCAGCAGTGACGGGGTCCTCCGCGCCGGTGGACGCCGCCGGTGCCGAGCCTTCGGATCCCCTTGAGGAGCAGGCGCCGAGCGAGCCTCAGGCTGCCGAGCACCGCGATCAGGCGGGCGGGCGTGTGCAGCGCTCCGAGTCTGCCGAACGGCCTCAGCGCTGATCGCGGCGCAGGGGATGGTCCGCGGGGATCTCCACCAGCACGATCCGGATCCCGTCCGGGTCCTCGATCCACATCTCGACGAGACCCCACGGCTCCACCTGCGGAGATCGGAGGACCGGCACCCCCGCTGCGCGCAGGCGGGCGTGCTCGGCCGCCACGTCGCGCACCTGGACCCACAGGACGAGCCCGCGAGGGACCGCGTCGGACTGCCCCGACAGCTCGAGCAGCCCGTTGCCGAGGAAGAACACGACACCGGGGTGCTCCGGGGGCCCGAACTCCCGGTACACGGCCAGGCCCAGCACGTCGCCGTAGAAGGCGCGGCTGCGCGTGGGGTCCGACGGTCGCAGCAGCAGGCGGCTGCTCAGCACCTCCATGCCGGCATCCTCGCCCAGGAAGCGGTTGTAGCGTGGCGGCCGGTCGCGCGAGGGCGGCCGGAGGAGGAACGACGTGTCCGCACCGCTCACCGCCCGCGCCGACGTCCCCACCGACGCCGCCGCGCGCTACGGCAAGCAGCTGGTCTCCCACCTGGGCCGCAAGGTCGAGTGGACGACCGAGGGAGCGGTCTCCACGGCAGCCATCGGTGGCGGTACCGGCAGCATCGAGGTGGGGGACGGCGTGCTGACCCTGCGTGCGCAGGCGTCGGACGTCGACGCGCTGGAGCGGGTGCAGGACGTGCTGGGCCGCCACCTGGAGCGCTTCGGTCAGCGCAACGAGCTCGTCGTCACCTGGACCGTCGCCCCGGGCGCGGAGCGGCCCACAGGCTGACGGCCTACGGTCGGGGTATGGGCGGGGAGCAGGAGCAGACGACACCGGAGACGGCACCCGGCGGCCTGGTCGGCCGCTCGATCGACGAGTTCGTGAACCAGCTGCGCGGGTTCACCGACCGCGCGAGGTCCCTCGCCGGCGCCGTCCCCTCGAAGCTGTCCCTGCCGTCGCTGCCCAGCCCGCCGGGCGCCCTGTCCGCCGCACAGCTGCGGGCCGTCCGGCAGACGGTCACCGCGCAGCGGCAGTCCATCGCCGCGATGCGGGCGCAGCTGGACGCGTTCGACCAGCAGCTGGCCGTGTTCGAGCGGATCCTCGACCCGCTCGTCGACTGGAGCGCCACCTGGGCCCGGCTGGAGGAGGCCGTCGGCGACTTCGTCCGGCCGAGCCCTCCGACGTGAAGAGCTCCGGCTAGAGCCCGGCGGGGTCGTCCGGGTCGTCGTCCTTCGGGCGCCGGCGCAGGATCCCGGTCACCGAGCCCATCTTCGTCTGGGCCTGCCGCAGCCCGTGGATGAGCGGCATGAGGTCGTCGTGGATGCGGCGCAGCGTCTCGGGCACGGTGTCGACGGCGGGGTCGTCGAGGACCCGTCCGACCCGTTCGAGCCCCGGCCGCAGTGCGCGCACCGGCTCCTCCAGCTCCTCGACCAGTCCCTCCAGGCGCTCGGCGATCCGCTGCGCCGACTCGACCGTCTCGCGCGCCATGGTCGTGGCCAGGGTGAGCTCCCGGACGGTCCCGTTCAGATCGCTCAGGGTCCGCGGCAGCTGAGCGAGCGCCTCGGTCTGGGTCTGCAGGAGGCTCAGGAGGTCGCTGAGCCCGGGGATGCGCGGCATCCCGAGCCCGCGGAAGGGGTCCACGTCCGCAACCGTCCGCGACCGGCGTCGGGTGCGCAACCGCACGGAGCCCGGGGTGGGCTCAGAACCAGGTGAGTTCGGCAGCAAGCGTTGTTCTGGGTGGGAAAGTCACGATGCCGCGCCCCGGACCGGTGTACGCGACGCTGCCGAAGCTGCGGTCGGCCGTCTACGACGCGGCGCACGGACTTCCGGGGTGGCTGCGCCGGAGCATGATGGCCGGATGGACCTCGGACTTCGGGACAGGGTCTATCTGGTGACCGGCGGCAGCCGCGGCCTGGGGTTCGCTGCCGCCCAGGCGCTCGTCTCCGAAGGTGCCCATGTGGTGCTGAGCTCCCGGAACGAGGCGTCGGTGGCAGCGGCCGCGACCCGCCTGGCAGAGAGCTCCACCG
>JAOPUS010000258.1 GCA_025963345.1 Blastococcus sp.
GGCGGTCATCGCCGAGAGCTACGAGCGCATCCACCGGTCGAACCTGATCGGCATGGGCGTGCTGCCGCTGCAGTACCTCGAGGGGCAGAACCGCGAGTCGCTCGGCCTGACCGGCGACGAGGAGTTCGCGATCACGGGGGTCACCGCGCTCAACGACGGCAGCACGCCGCGCACGGTGAAGGTGAAGGCCCAGGCTTCGGACGGTCAGACGACCGAGTTCGACGCCCGCGTCCGGATCGACACCCCCGGTGAGGCGAAGTACTACCGCAACGGCGGGATCATGCAGTACGTCCTGCGCTCGCTGCGGGGTTCCGCCGCCTGATGGATCTGGGGCTGGGCGGTCGCGGCTACCTGCTCACCGGCGCGAGCCGGGGGCTGGGATTCGCGACCGCCCGCGCCCTGGTCGACGACGGGGCGCAGGTGCTGATCAGCTCCCGCACCCGCCGGTCGGTCAACGAAGCGGTCACCGACCTCGGCGGCGCGCCCGCCGCGCACGGCCTGGCCGCCGACCTGGCCGGTCACGAGGCCGCCCAGCACCTCTTGTTCGCGGCACGTACCGAGCTGGAGCGGATCGACGGCCTGCTGATCAGCGTGGGCGGCCCGACCCCCGGCACAGTGCTCGAGGTGGGCGAGGAGCACTGGCGGAGGGCGTTCGAGAGCGTGTTGCTCGGCCCGCTCCGGCTGGTCAAGGCGCTCGTCCCGTTCCTCGGTGAGGGCGCGGCGATCGGGTTCGTGCTCTCCACGTCGGTCCGCCAGCCCATCCCGCATCTGGCGATCTCCAACGGCCTCCGGCCCGGCTTGGCGATGACGGCGAAGGCGCTGGCCGACGAGCTGGGGCCGCGCGGGATCCGGGTCTTCGGGCTCCTCCCGGGCACGATCGCCACCGACCGGATCGCCGAGATCGAGGCTGCCTCCGGGGATGCCGACGCGATGCGGGCCAGCACCGAAGCCGGCATCCCGCTGCGCCGGGTGGGCCGCCCCGAGGAGTTCGGCCGGGTCGCCGCATTCATGCTCTCGCCGGCGGCCTCCTACGTGACCGGCACGATGATCGCCGTCGATGGCGGCGCCACCCGGACGCTGTGAAAGAGGACCCCCTCGCCCCCCACCCCTCGCAGGCTCGCGGCGGGCCCCTGCGAGGGGGCCCGGTGCTGGTCGCCTGCGCCCACGGCACCCGCAATCCCACCGGCCGCCGGCTGATCGCCGAACTGGCGCTGGCCGCCCGTGCGCTGCGGCCGGGGCTGACGACGACAGCGGCATTCGTCGACGTCCAGCCGCCGACGGTCGTCGACGTCGTGGCGGAGTTGTCGGCGGCCGGCCGGCCCGCGGTCGTGGTCCCGCTGCTGCTGTCGGGCGGTTACCACGTGCACGTCGACATCGCGGGCGCGGTGGCTGCGTCGCCGGGCACGGTCGCGGCCCGCCCGCTCGGCCCGGATCCGCGGCTGGTCGAGGTCCTGCACGACCGGCTGGTCTCGGCGGGAGCGGACCCCGGTGACCCGCAGACGGCCGTCGTGGTCGCGGCAGCCGGGTCCAGCGACACCCGGGCGGTCGCGGACGTGGAGAACACCGCGGACCTGCTGCAGCGCACCTGGGCCGGGCCGGTGACGACGGGCTACGGCTCCGCCGCGCTGCCGGCCGTGCCCGATGCGGTGGCCGCCGCCCGCCGGGCCGGCGCCGAGCGGGTCGTCGTCGCCAGCTACCTGCTGGCCCCGGGGCATTTCCACGACAAGCTCGCGGGTGCAGGCGCCGATCTGCTCACCGCTCCCCTGTTGCCTGACGGCCGGATCGCCGCCGTCCTGCTCGACCGCTACGACGCCGCGAGCGAACCCGCCTCCAGCTAGCCCTGCCAGCCGAGGAGCGACTCCCCGAGAGTCAGGATGAGCCACCACGACGTCGCCGCGACGACCGGCACGAGCGGGGTCCACCAGGAGTTGCGTCGGGCGAGCCGTACCAGGAACCAGGCCTGCACCGCCCACCAGATCCAGAGCGCGACCAGCGCGTGAGCGGGCACGACGAGCCCGGAGGCCAGATAGAGGTATCCGACCAGCAGATGCGCGAGACCGGCCCCACCGGCGACCACGAGGGGGCCGGTCGGACGGGCGGTGTCGGTAGGCACCGCGGGAGTATGGCGGGGCCCGGCCGTCCTCAGGTAGAGGTGATCATCCGGGCTTCGGGGCGGTCGCGACGGGACGGGCCGGGTCCGCTGACCACTGCGACCAGGATCCGGGCCACAGTGCCGCCTCGATGCCGGCAGCGGCGAGTGCGGCCACCTCGTGGGCCGCCGTGACGCCCGAGCCGCAGTACACAGCGACGTCTCCCCCGGGCCGCACGCCGAGGGTGTCGAACCGCTCGGCCAGCTCGCCCGGCGGGCGGAAGGTCCCGTCGGCGGCGAGGTTCTCGGTGGTGGGCGCGCTCGTCGCGCCCGGCACGTGACCGGCTCGCGGGTCGATCGGCTCCACCTCGCCGCGGTAGCGCTCCCCCGCTCGCGCGTCGAGCAGCACTCCGCCGGAGGCCGGAAGGCTCGCGGCCTCGTCGATGGTCAGCACCGGCATGCCGCCGCCGGTGAGCATCACGTCCCCCGGCTCCGGGACGACGTCGCCGGGCTCCACCGGACCGCCGGCGCGGCGCCAGGCGTCCAGGCCGCCGTCCAGCAGCCGGACGTCGGGCAACCCACCCCAGCGCAGCAGCCACCAGCCCCGGGCCGCGGCCAGACCACCGGTGGCGTCGTAGGCGACCACCGCATCACCGTCGCGGATGCCCCAGCGCCGCGCCGCTGACTGCAGTCGCTGTAACGACGGCAGCGGGTGCCGCCCGCTTGCGGCCGACGGTGGGTCCGCCAGTTCGGTCTCGAGGTCGACGAAGACGGCGCCGGGCAGGTGGCCCGCCAGGTACTTCTCCCGCCCCTGATCGTCGCCGAGGGCCCAGCGCACGTCCAGCAGGACCACCCGCCCGCCGGCCGCCAGGAGATCGGCGGCGGCGGCGAGCACGGTCACTGCGGGGCCAGCAGCCCGCGCAGCTCCTGGGTGAGCGCCTCGCGCGCTTCGGGGTGCTGGTGCCAGGCAGCGGGGGTGGACTGGAAGAGCGAGATCTTCCACCGGCCGCCCTCGTCGACGGCGACCAGCGTCTGCACGGTGTTGAGGTCGGGGTCCAGGTCGCTGCTGTCCGGCGGGATCATCCCGGCGTGGGCCAACAGGACCGCCACGCCCTGCGCCACGGGCCGGACCGAGCGGATCAGCCCCACGTAGGCCGGGGTCTGATGACCGGCGAACACCTGACGCAGGTCGGCCGCGATCGACAGCCGGCCGCGGTGATGGCTGCCGTCGAAGCCGATGATGTCCCCGTCGTCGGCGAACCCGGCTGCGACCGCCGCGCCGCTGCGCCGGTTCCAGCCGTCGATGAACTGGCCGTAGAGCGCACGGATATGGGCGTCGTACGGGTGCGCTTGCGTCACGCTTGCTCCTCTTCGAGTACTGGGACAGGAGTGACGCTAGTGCTCAGCCCACCTCGACCGTTCGACGCTCGCCGTCGGCAAACTGCGTGCGATAGAGGTCTGCGTAACGCCCACCGAGTGCCAGCAACTCAGCGTGTGTGCCCGACTCCGTGACGCGACCGCCGTCGATCACGAGGATCTGGTCGGCACTGCGGATGGTCGACAACCGGTGCGCGATGACCAGCGAGGTCCGGCCGGTCAGGGCGGCGTCCAACGCGTGCTGCACCGCGACCTCGGACTCGCTGTCCAGGTGGGCGGTCGCCTCGTCGAGGATCACGATGCCCGGCCCCTTGAGCAGCACGCGGGCGATGGCCAGCCGCTGCTTCTCCCCGCCGGACATCCGGTAGCCGCGGTCACCGACGACGGTGTCGAGGCCCTCGGGCAGCGACCGCACCAGCGTCGCGATCCGTGCGCCTTCCAGCGCCGTCCAGAGCTCGTCCTCGGTGGCCTCGGGACGGGCGTAGAGCAGGTTGGCGCGGATGCTGTCGTGGAACAGATGAGCGTCCTGGCTGACGACCCCGATCGTGGCGCGCAGGGAGTCCAGCGTGGCCTCGCGGACGTCGATGCCGCCGACCCGCACGCTCCCGCCGGTGACGTCGTAGAGCCGGGTCACCAGGTTCGCGATCGTGGACTTCCCCGCCCCGGAGTGCCCGACCAGCGCCACCAGGTGTCCGGGCTCGACGCGGAAGGACACGTCGTGCAGGACGTCGACCGGGCCGCCGTGCTCGGGCAGGGACACCTCCTCCAGTGACGGCAGCGAGACATCGGCTGCGGAGGGGTAGCTGAAGGACACGGCATCGAACTCGATCGACCGGTCGTCGGCCGGGACCGCCACCGCGTGGGGGCTCTCCCGGATCATCGGCTGCAGGTCGAGGACCTCGAAGACCCGGTCGAAGCTGACCATCGCGCTCATGACGTCCACCCGGACGTTGGCCAGTGCGGTCAGCGGACCGTAGAGCCGCGACAGCAGCAGCGCGAGGGCGACGACGTCGCCGGCGCTCAGCGATCCGGTGAAGGCCAGCCAGCCGCCGAGCCCGTAGACCAGGGCCGTCGCCAGCGCGGCCACGAGCGTCAGGGCGGTGAAGAAGGTGCGGCCGTACATGGCCGACAGGACCCCGATGTCACGGACCCGCGCCGCCCGGCCGCGGAATGACTCCGCCTCGGCCGACGGCCGGCCGAAGAGCTTGACCAGCAGGGCACCGGCGACGTTGAACCGCTCGGTCATCGAGGCGTTCATCGACGCATTGAGCCCGTAGGACTCCCGGGTGATCTCCTGCAGGCGCTTGCCGATCCGTCGTGCCGGCAGCACGAACAGCGGGACGAGGACCAGCGACAGCAGCGTGATCTGCCAGGACAGCGAGAACATGACCCCGGCGGTGAGCACCAGCCCGATCACGTTGGAGACGACGCCCGACAGCGTCGACGTGAACGCCTGCTGGGCACCGATGACGTCGTTGTTCAGCCGGCTGACCAGTGCGCCGGTCTGCGTGCGGGTGAAGAAGGCGACCGGCATCCGCTGCACGTGCTCGAACACCCGGCTGCGCAGGTCGTAGATGACGCCCTCGCCGATCCGCGCGGAGAACCACCGGGTACCGAGGGAGATCCCGGCGTCGACGACCGCGAGACCCGCGATGACCAGCGCGATCCGGACGATGTCGCTCGCCGTGCCCTCGAGACCGGCGATCCGGTTGATGATGGCGCCGGCCAACAGCGGCGTGATCACGCCGATGACCGACGAGCCGACCACGAGCACCAGGAAGAAGGTCAGCTCGCGTCGGTACGGGCGCGCGATGCCGAGGATCCGGCGCACCGTGCCCTTGGGCAGTTCCCGGGCCGTCACCGAAGGATCCCGCCGGAACGACCGCATCGCGGCCATGGAGGTCATCGGGCCGCTCACGTCCACACCGCCTCCTTCACGTCGACCGGCCAACACCGTTGGGGGCCGGGCTGTTCCGGGAGCAGTCTGTCAGCGCCCTCCGACAAGCTCCTGAAGACGGAGCACCTGGGCGGCCCGCTCGGCGGCGTCCTGCGCGGCGAAGTCGTTGCGGACGGCGGAGCGCACCAGCTCCGCCGTCGCCCGGCCGGCACCCACGGGCGGGCCGGTCAGGGCGGCCACCAGGTCCGCGACGGCGGCGTCCAGCTCGGACGACGGCACGACGAGGTTGGCCAGCCCGATGGCGTGCGCCTCGGCCGCCTTCACCGCACGGCCGGTCAGGCAGATCTCGAGCGCCCGGGAGTAGCCCACCAGCTCGACGAGCGTGCTGGTGCCGGTCAGGTCGGGCACCAGCCCCAGCGTCGCCTCGGGCAGTCGCAGCTGTGCGTCGTCGGCCAGGACCCGCAGGTCACAGGCCAGTGCCAGCTGGCAGCCGGCTCCGATCGCGTGCCCCTGCACCGCAGCTACGGAGACGACCCCGGGCGAGCGCAGCCACCGGAAGCCGGCCTGGTACTCGCGGATCTGTTCCTCGGCCTCGGCGGCGGGTCGCCGCCCCAGGTCGCCGAGGCCGCCGGCCACCCCGGGCTCGGCGCTGAACAGGCCGCGGTCCAGGCCGGCCGAGAACGAGCGCCCGGCCCCGCGGACGACGACCACCCGCACGTCGTCGTCCAGCGACGAACCGATCTGCGCCAGAGCCGCCCAGGTGGCCGGCGTCTGTGCGTTCAGATGGTCGGGACGGTCCAGGGTGACGGTGAGGACGGCGCCGTCCTGCTGCGCGCTGACCCAACCGTTGGTGTTCTCCGAGTTCACGCGGGTGCCTCGCCGGCGCTCGGCGTCCGCGTGCCCCGGGTTGCTCTGCCTATCGGTTCGTTCGCACGCTCACTCACGGCTTCTTACTGTTCCGGTTGGCTCCACCGCGGCTGCGCAGGGCGGCGCCGGACTCCGACAGCAGCCGGTGCACGAAGCCGTACGAGCGGTTCGTGGACGTGGCCAGAGAGCGGATGCTCTCGCCGCCGTCGTAGCGCTTGCGCAGGTCGTCGGCCAGCGTCGACCGGTCTCCCCCGGTGATGCGCTTGCCCTTGCCGAGATCCGCAGTGTTCGAGTCGGCCATGACTTCCCTCCGTGTCAGCCGCCGGCCCACGTCAGCGCCGGACGGAGCCGCCCATGCCGGCCCCGGTGTTGGCTGTCCGTCCCTGAGCGCCGCCGTCCGGGTGACCACGGCATCCCGCGCCCATGATCACCCACCGGCCTGGAGTCGGCCATGTGAACGGTGACATCGCGGTCCTCCGGACCGCACCGCGGCACGAGCCGTTCCCCAGCGTCGCTGAGCCGGTCCGTCACGCCTGCGCGGAGCCCTCCGGGCCCCACTCGGCGCGAACCTGTTGTCAGGCCAAGGAAACGAGGTCGGCGAAGTCCTCGCTCCAGCTGTCCTCGGTGCCGTCGGGCAGGAGGATGACCTTGTCGGGGTTCAGCGCGTGCACCGCGCCCTCGTCGTGGGTGACCAGCACGATCGCGCCGGCGTAGGTGCGCAGCGCCTCGAGGACCTGCTCACGGCTGGCCGGGTCGAGGTTGTTCGTCGGCTCGTCGAGCAGCAGCACGTTGGCACCCGAGACGACCAGCGTGGCCATGGCCAGCCGGGTCCGCTCGCCGCCGGAGAGCGTCCCGGCGCGCTGGTCGACGGTCTCGCCGGAGAAGAGGAAGGCGCCCAGGATCCGGCGCAGCTCGGTGTCGGTGCTGTCGGGCGCCGCCGACCGCATCACCTCGAGCAGGCTGCGATCCATGTCGATCGTCTCGTGCTCCTGCGCGTAGTAACCCACACGCAGGCCGTGACCGGCCTTGACCTCGCCGGTGTCCGGCAACTCGGTGCCGGCCAGCATCCGCAGCAGCGTCGTCTTCCCGGCCCCGTTGAGGCCGAGCACGACGACGCGGGTGCCGCGGTCCACGGCGAGGTCGACGTCGGTGAAGATCTCCAGCGAGCCGTAGCTCTTCGACAGCCCCTCGGCGGTGAGCGGCGTCCGGCCGCACGGGACCGGTGTCGGGAAGCGCAGCTTCGCGACCTTGTCCTGGACGCGGACGTCGGCCAGCCCCGAGGCCAGTCGCTCGGCCCGCTTGTCCATGCTCTTCGCGGCCTTGGCCTTGGTGGCCTTCGCCCGCATCTTGTCCGCCTGGGCGCTCAGCGTGTCGATCTTGCGCTCGGTGTTGGCCCGCTCCTGCTTACGGCGCCGCTCGTCGGTCTCCCGCTGCTGCAGGTACCGCTTCCAGCCGAGGTTGTAGATGTCGACGGTGGCCCGGTTGGCATCCAGGTGCCAGACCTTGTTGACGACGGCCTCGAGCAGCTCGACATCGTGGCTGATGACGATCAGGCCGCCCCGATGGCCGGTCAGGAAGCCGCGCAGCCAGGTGATGGAGTCGGCGTCGAGGTGGTTCGTGGGCTCGTCGAGCAGCAGGGTCTCGGCGTCGGAGAACAGGATCCGGGCCAGCTCGACGCGACGGCGCTGACCGCCCGACAGCGTGCGCAACGGCTGTGCGAGCACCCGGTCGGGCAGGCCGAGGTTGGTGCAGATGCGGGCTGCGTCGCTCTCGGCGGCGTATCCGCCCATCGCGGCGAACTGGTCCTCCAGCCGGCCGTAGCGGCGCACCGCCTTGTCCCGCTCGTCGTCGTCGGCGGGCTCGGCCATGGCCACCTGGGCCTTGACCAGCTGGTTGCGCAGCACGTCCAGGCCCCGACCGGAGAGGACACGGTCGCTGGCGGTGATGTCCAGGTCGCCGCTGCGGGGATCCTGCGGCAGGTAGCCGATCTCACCGGCGATGTCCACCGAGCCCGCGTGCGGGATCCGCTCCTTCGCGAGCGTGGTGAGGGTCGTCGTCTTCCCGGCGCCGTTGCGGCCGACCAGGCCGATCCGGTCGCCCGGTTGCACACGGAGGCTGGCGTCGCTGATGAGGATTCGGGCGCCGGCGCGAAGCTCGAGGCCGGTCGTCGTGATCACTGATCCCAGGGTAGGCGTCCTCACCCGGATACCACGACCTCTGCGGGGGTGACATGGGCGGCATCACCCGCACGGGCGTGTCACCCGGTGGAACCGCCCCGCTCCGGAGCGCCGGGCACGAGGATGCGCGCATGAACCCCACCGCGGGTCCCTGGGGACCGCCGTGCCCGGTCTGCGGCCGGCCGACAGCTGACATCGGCGCTGGTCCGTGCCCCGTCTGCGGCCTACCGACCGCCGGGCAGGCCGCGGTCGTCATCGCCCGTATCGGCGTGACGCTGGCCGACATCGCCCGCGACCGGGACGCGCTGGTGGCCACCCTCCGGGCGGCCGCACCGGGAGCCGCGGCCATCGCGCCCCCTCCCGTGTCTTCGCACACACCGCCGTCCGCCGCGCCCGCCGCCCCGCCCACGCCCTGGTGGCCGCAAGGAACGGCGCCCTCTCCCCCCACGGCCCCGCACCGGCCGCGCCGCCGGCTCAGCCCGCAGCAGGTGCTCGTCGGGCTGGGCGCGCTGCTCGTCGTGGCCGCCGCCCTCGCGTTCGTCGCCGTCGCGTGGA
>JAOPUS010000271.1 GCA_025963345.1 Blastococcus sp.
GCATCACCAAGGTCGGGCCGCGCAAGGGTGACAACGCCCCCATGGCGGTCATCGAGCTGGTCGAGGCGCTGACCGTGAGCCAGCAGGCCGTCGGCGAGGCCGAGCGTGCGCGCGGCACGACGTTCGCCGCTGGTGCCGGTGCGGTCGCTGCCTCCGGTGAGGTCACCGCCGACGCCGTCGAGACCGCCGAGGCCCCGGCCGCCGGCGACGACGACGCGCAGGAGATCGTCACCGACGTCTTCGTCCCGGACGGCGAGCGCCAGGACGACGGCGACGTCACCCCGGAGCCGACGGCCGAGAACGGCGTCGTCGTCGAGGGGGACAACGTCTCGCCGGAGCTGGCCGACGCTGCCGCCGCCGAGATCAACGCCGCCGAGCAGGGCGATGCCGCCACCGCCAGCCAGCACGCCCCCGGCGGCGAGGCTGCGCCGGACCCCAAGTAAGACCCTGAACGCTCTGCCTTCGGGTCCCGCGCCCTGCACGGTGCACGTTCCGGACGAGCCCGCCACCGACCCCGGTGGCGGGCTCGTCCGTCTTCGTCTGGAGATCGCCTACGACGGGACGGCGCAGCACGGGTGGGCGCGACAGCCGGCCCAGCGCACCGTGCAGGGTGACCTCGAGCGGGCCATGAGCACGGTGCTCCGTACCGACGTCGACCTGACGGTGGCCGGCCGCACCGACGCCGGCGTGCACGCGACCGGCCAGGTCGCCCACTGCGACGTCCCGCGGACGGTGTGGCACCAGCAGGAGCACCGACTGGTCCGCCGCCTGCGTGGCGTGCTGCCGCCGGACATCGCCGTCCCGGCCGTGTCCGAGGCGCACCCCGATTTCGACGCGCGGTTCAGCGCCCTCGGCCGGCACTACGTCTACCGGCTGACCGACGACCCCGCCGGCCCGCCGCCGCTGCGCCGTGCCGACACGGTCGGTTGGCCCCGCAGCCTGGACGCCGACGCCATGGCGCTGGCGGCGGGGCTCCTGCTCGGCGAGCACGACTTCGCGGCTTTCTGCCGTCGTCGCGAGGGCGCGACGACCATCCGCACGCTGCTGGCCCTGGACGTCGTCCGCACCGGAAGCCTGATCACCGTGGCGGCCTCCGCCGACGCGTTCTGCCACTCGATGGTGCGCAGCCTCGTCGGTGCGCTGCTGGCCGTGGGGGAGGGCCGTCGTCCTCCCGAGTGGCCGGCCGGGCTCCTCCCGCGCACCGAGCGGGCCAGTGACGTGCCTGTGGCGCCGGCCCACGGGCTGACGTTGGTGGCCGTCGACTACCCGCTGGACCGGGACCTGGCCGCACGCGGCCTGGTGACCCGGGCCCGTCGCGCCTGAGCTCAGGGAAGGGCGGCGACCGCCTCCTCGATCGGGGTCGGCCCGCTGACCACTTCCACCACGTCGTTGGTCTTGCGGGCATGCAGGATCTCGGCCAGCACCGCGGCCAGGTCGTCGCGCGGGATCTCCCCGTACTCGATGCCGTGCCCCAGGGTGACCCGCCCGGTGCCCGGGCCGTCGGTGAGCCGGCCCGGCCGCACGATCGTGGTGTCCAGGGCGGGCCGCGGGAGGATCTCGTCCTCGGCGCGCAGCTTGGCCTGGAGGTAGACGGCGAACACCGGGTCCATTCCGCGGGGCGTCCCCTTCCGTGCCTGCTCCACGCCCATCGAGGAGACGAGCAGGTACGGGCGGACCCCGGCCCGTTCGGCGGCGTCGGCGAGCAGCACGGCCGCGCCGTGGTCAACGGTGTGCTTGCGCTCCGGACCGCTGCCGGGACCGGCGCCCGCGGCGAACACCACGGCATCCGCGCCCGTGGCCACGTCGGCCACGTCGTCGGCCGACGCCGTCTCGAGGTCGAGCACCACCGGCTGCATGCCGTCGTCCTCCAGGTCGGCCCGGTGGTCGGGATTGCGGATCAGTCCCACGACGACGTCACCGCGGCGGGACAGGAGGCGGCCGAGACGGCGGGCGACCTGCCCATGGGCCCCGGCGATGACGATGCGCATGCGTGGCAACTACCCGCAGCCGGGCACCCCTGCACGCGCGCCGGGCTGCTCAACCCGCGGTGCGCACATCGATCACGATCCGGCCCGGGTCGGTCAACGCGAAGGCCCGGAACGGCGCCTCTTCCCCGCGAATGCCGATCAGCACCTCCTCGTACCCCTCGAAGAAGCCCGTCGTCTGCACCGCGGCGATCGGACCGGGTGAGGCGGTGACCTGCGACTGGCCCTGACCACCCGTGTCGGCCCCGGTCTGCAGTTGCACGCGGAGGAAGGCGTCCCCGTCGATCTCGACCGGCCCGCCGCCGGGCCCGGAGGCCTCGGTGTACCGCGTGGTCCAGGCGGGGACTCCGTCAGTGTTCAGGTCGATCACCAGCCGGTCGTACCCGTCGTGGGTCGCCAGTCGGAGCCCGGCGACCCGCATCTGCCCGGCGGGGTCGGGGCCGGACCCGGTCTGGGCGGCTCCACCGTCGTCGGAGGTGTCGGCGGGGAACGCGGCGTCCTCGGGTAATTGCTCGTCCGTCGGCGAGGCACCCGCCGACGTCCCCGGGCTCTCGGTCGTCGCCGCCGACGACGAGGAGGTGCTGGTCGCGGACGGCTCCTCGTCGTTCCTTCCGGTGCAGCCCGCCGACAGCACGAGCGGGAGGACGACCAGGAGCCCGGCCATACGGCGTCGCGGGTGCATCGAGAGCCCCTCTCCTGCCCGGGCCGACGAGGCTATCGCCGAGCCGTCAGTCCGGCGGGCTCTGGAAGCGCGGGAGGAGCGACGGGGGCGGCGCAGGAGGAGCCGGGCGCGGGACCGGATCGGCCGGGGGCGGGGCGCCGTGGCGCGTCGCGGCCGTCGCCCGGGCGCGGGCGAGGTCCGCGGGGGTGTCGCAGTCGGTCCACGGCGCCGGCGTGCCCGGCTCGACCACCGGGCGGTAGCGGTGGACGCTCAGCGGGGCCATCACCCGCCGCAGGGACGTCGGACCGCCGGCGCCCGCCACCGCCGCGCGCAGGGTCGCCGTCAGCCACACCCCGAGCAGGTATTGGTCCCGTCCGCCGTCGTCGACGGCGATCACGCCGTCCCCGGTCAGCCGCGCGCGCAACTCGGCGACGAGCGCGCCGGTGAGGAACGGCAGGTCGCCGGCGAGGAGTGCCACCACGTCCGTGGGCACCTCGGTCAAACCGGCGCGCAGGGCCGCGACAGGGCCACCGCCGGGAGGGTGCTCGCGCACCTGACGGACATCGGCCGGGACCGGCTGCGGAGGCCCGACGACGATCCGGTGCTCGGCGTCGGCCACAGCGGCCAGCACCGTGTCGAGCATGGTCCGCCCGCCGACCTGCAGTTGCGGCTTGAGCTGCCCGCCGAGCCGGGCCGCCTTTCCGCCGGCGAGCACGACGGCCGTGTACGGCGGCAGCGGGTCCACGGCGTCACCGTAGATCGTGGGTACCGTCCTACGCGTGGGACGAGTCACCAGCCGGACACCGGTGCTGCGCATCCGCGGGACCCAGCACACCACCCGCCCCGACACGGTCGCCGCCGAGGAGCCGCTGGAGATCCGGCTGGAGGGCACGCCGCTGGCGGTGACGATGCGCACGCCGGGGGACGACTTCGATCTGGTGCACGGCTTCCTCGCCACGGAGGGGGTCATCGCCGGACCGGCCGACGTTGCCGGGCTGCGCTACTGCGACTCCGTGGACGCCGACGGCCGCAACACCTACAACGTCGTGGACGTCGACCTGGCGCCCGGCGTCCCGATCCCCGAGACCGGGCTGGAACGGAACTTCTACACCTCGAGCTCGTGCGGAGTCTGCGGCAAGGCGAGCATCGACGCGATCCGCACGAAGACGCGCTACGACGTGGCCGGCGACGACGTCGAGCTGCCCCTCGACGTGCTGCTGGCACTGCCCGACAAGCTGCGGGCGGCCCAGCAGGTGTTCGACAAGACCGGCGGACTGCACGCGGCCGGCCTGTTCACCGCGGCGGGCGAGCTCGTGGCGCTGCGCGAGGACGTCGGCCGGCACAACGCCGTCGACAAGGTCATCGGGGACGGCGTCCGCGAGGGGCGCCTGCCGCTGTCCGGACACGTGCTCATGGTGAGCGGACGGGCCAGCTTCGAACTCACCCAGAAGGCGGCGATGGCCGGCATCCCCGTCCTCGCCGCCGTGTCCGCGCCGTCGTCGCTCGCCGTGGAGCTCGCCCGCGAGGTCGGCATCACGCTGGTCGGCTTCCTGCGCGGCGACGGCTGCAACGTCTACACGCGCACGGAGCGCATCGTCCTGCCCGACTGACGCGTCGCCCGGTCGGCGTCCCTGCCCGGGCCCGTCGCGGCGGCCAGGACGCCCTCTTCAGCAGTCGCGACGGAGTTCACGCATGGTCGCCGCCCCTCAGCTGGCTGACCATGTGGGGGAGCAGGGGGCCGAGCACGGCCAGGGCGTCGCGGACACCGCCGGTAGAGCCCGGGAGGTTGACGATCAGCGTCCGTGCCGCCGTCCCGGCGAGCCCGCGGGACAGCACCGACGTCGGGACCCCGTTGGCGGCCCCGTACCGCCGCACCGCCTCTGCGATGCCCGGCGCCTCCCGTTCGAGTACCCGCCGGGTCGCCTCCGGTGTGACGTCGGTGGGGGAGAGGCCGGTGCCCCCGG
>JAOPUS010000290.1 GCA_025963345.1 Blastococcus sp.
GGCGCCGCTGCGCACCGTGCTCGGCTTCCCCACCGTGAGCCTGACCGCGCCGGCCCGGGACTGGCCGCCGGTGCCGCGGCTCAGGAGCCCGAGCCCGCGGCTCAGGAGCCGGAGCGCAGCACGCTGACGCCGGGCTCGTCGACCGTGGCCGCGCGCCCCGGTCCCAGCTCCAGAACGCCTTCGGCCGGCCGCCACCCGCGCCCGGACCTGCCATCCGCCGGGGTGACGGTGATCGTGAGCTCGTAAGCGCGCCCGGTCGGCACCGGCGCGCTGCCGTTGGGCCGCACGTCGGTGGGGAAACGGCCGGTGATGCGCAGGCCGTCTCCGTGCCGGTCGACGACGAGGTCCGGGGAGGTCAGGTCCGCGTACTCCGTCCGGGAGCGCGTACAGCCCGCGGCGACGGGGTCCGCGGGAGCCCCGCCGGTCAGGCAGTTGAACGTGGGGAACTCCACGTGCGCGCGGGCCTGGTCCCCGTCGGTCGAGACCTCGACGACCGGATAGGTGGCGGTGACGCCGACGGCGCGCGGCTCGAGGACCACGCCGCCGAAGGTCAGCCGCGCCGCGGCGCCGTCCCGGGCCGGGGCTGGCTCGGCCCGGTCCGGGTGCCCGCGCCGGCCGTCCGGCCGGGACGTGGCCGCGACCGCCGCGGCCGCTCCGACCAGCAGCAGGGCGGTGACGGCCATCGCCGTGAGGACGACGACGGTGTCCCGCCGTCGCGGCGGGGCCGGCGAGGGGGCGGGGACCTCCGCCGCGGCAGCGGTCGTCGCGAGCGCGGCCCAGCCCGCCTGGGGTACCGCCGTCGGGGCACCGGAGCCCGGCGGGCACTCCAGGAAGCCGGGCAGGTCGTCCTCGCGGTAGCTCGCGGGAGGAGCGCCGGCCTCCGGCGCGGCGGCCGGGGGTTTCGGGAGCCTCCGCCGGAGCAGAAGCGCGGCGGTCAGTCCGGCCAGGAGGACCAGCAGGACCCCGAGGACGACGCCGAGCACCAGCCAGGGCACCGTCGCGGTGCCGGGCGCCGCCCCGGGAATGTCCATCCCGCCCAGCATCTCAGGGCCGCGACATGACCCGGGCGCGCCCCGGTTCCCGCGACCGCGGTGCGCTGGGACCATTCGCGGTGATGAGCGCGTGGGGCAGTTCCGCGGCGGGTGGCGCGCGGGGCAGGGTCAGCGCACTCCTGGCCGAGCTGGGGGTGACGCAGCCCCTGCTCGCCGTGACCGACCTGGGGATGCGGCTGGGTCTCGTCCAGGGGGTGCTCACCGACCGGATCCTCGACCTGGCCGTCACCGAGAGCGGTCGACTGCGGCTCCGTGCGGAGCTGCGCGGGCGGCGGTGGGCTGAGGAGCGCGGGATCGGCGTCCCGGAGGTGCTCGCGGCGGCCGACGACGGCCGGTGGCTGCTGTCCCGCCGGGTGCACCCCGGTCCGGCCGGCGGTGCTCGCTGGACGGAGGAAGCGATCGAGGCCGCCGTCCGCATCGCGCCGCCGCCGGCGCCGCCGGGGGAACCCTGGCGGGCACCGGAGGGGGCGGCCCTGCGCCGGGCCCGGGCCGCGCTGCAGGACGCCGGCCGGCTGCTGCGCGAAGGTGTCCCGCTGGGCGAACTGCGGGCGGTGCGCGCGGCGGCGCGGCAGCTGCCACTGGCGGAGGTCGGACACGGCGACCTCCGCGCCGCCAACGCGCTCATGGACGGGGAGCTGGGCCAGCTCGTCGTCCTCGAGTGGGCGGGGGTCGAGGCCGGCCCGCGGCACCGGGACCTGCTGACGCTCTGGGCGACCACGGCGGGCGATGAGGACCGGGCGCGGGTCGCCGACGTCGTCCTGGAGCGCACCGCGGGGTGGGAGGAGCCCGACGTGGGAATCCTCTGGCACGCCGTCGCCCTCGAGCAGCTGGTCGCGCGGATCACCCGGCCCGACCGCGGTGACGGCCTCGATGCGGCGTTCGCGCGGGCCCGGCTCGCCGACGCCCGGACGCTGGCCCGGGAGCTCGGCAGCCCGGTCTGAACCGCTGACGACCTCGGCGTCTCGATTCAACTAGTGGGGTCGATCTCCTCCGGGTCGCGGCCGAGCAGGACCGCCACCTGGTCGACGACCACGTCGCGCACGAGGTCGGCGAGGTCCTCGCGGTCGTGCGCGCGGATCTCCAGCGGGCGCCGGTAGACCACGATCCGCGGCGGCACCTCGCGGCCGTCCTCCCGGTGGGCGGGCAGGACGCGGGCCAGCGGCACGCTGCCGTCGTCGAGCACGTCGGCGTCCAGGACGACGTCGTCCGGGCTGGTGTGCTCCACCCACGGCACGTCCTCGACCGCGAACTCGACGCCGGCCAGTTCCCGTTCCCAGCGGCGCTCGAGTTCCTCGACCGCGTCGAGCACGAGATCGTCGAACTGTTCGGCCCGACTGCGGGCCAGAGGGACCTCGGCGGGCACCAGGCGACCGCGCAGCCCGCGGCCGTGGCGGTCGCGGCGGGAACGGCTCATCCGGCGTGGTGGGCGGCTCATGACGGGTGCGAGCCTACGGCCGACGAGGGACCGCCGACCGGTGTCGGGGCCCACGGGGTCATCGTGCAGGATGGGACTGGGCGTCCGGGGCCGACCAGATTTCCGGTGCGCCTGCTCCCATCGACCGCCCAGCGCGATTACTGTGCCGAGCGTGAGGAACCGGTGATGAGGCAGTCACGTCGCTGCTCGCGCAGCGGCTGTGCGCAACCGGCAGCGGCGACTTTGACCTATGTGTACGCGGAGTCGACCGCCGTCGTCGGCCCCCTGGCGACGTACTCGGAGCCGCACAGCTACGACCTGTGCGAGTTCCACGCGGGGCGGCTGACGGTGCCGCTCGGCTGGGACGTCGTCCGGCACGAGATCGACCTCGACGACGCCGGCCCGACGGGCGACGACCTGCTCGCCCTGGCCGACGCGGT
>JAOPUS010000235.1 GCA_025963345.1 Blastococcus sp.
TCTCCACTTTCATCCCCACCCACCCGATGCTGGTTCTCTGGGTGGTGCTGCTGGGACTGCCGCTGGCGTTCTTCCTCCTCGGCCGCCGCCGGCGCGTCCCCGTCGGTACCGCGCCCTACGCCGACGGCTTCCGGCGGGAACGGGCCGCGCCACTCACTGTCGACGCTGTTCGGCGGATCACCATCAGCGGACCGGGGTGATGGGGGCCGCCGCCATGGGACCGGGACCGGGGCGCTCCTACCGTGGGTGGATGCTCAGGCCGACGATCCTTGTCACCGTCCTGGGTCTGCTCGTTCTGACCGCCTGCACCTCGGGTCAGCACGGCCGACAGGGGAGCCCCTCCTCGACGGCCGGCGGCTCGTCGACAACCTCCGGGGACGGCAGTTCACCGACGCCGGGGCCGGCCACGCCTGCACCGGGCACGGCCGCGTGCGACGGCGGGGATGTCGTCGACGTCGCGAACGCCGACGGCCTGCGGCAAGCGCTGGACGGCGCCCGGCCCGGCCGGGTCATCCGGCTCAGCGACGGCCGGTACGAGGGGCACTTCGTCGCAACGGCACAGGCCGAAGCCGGGAATCCGATCCGCCTGTGCGGCACGCGCAACGCGGTCCTGGACGGTGGCGACATCAGCGGCGGCTACACGCTGCACCTCGACGGCGCCTCGTACTGGCACGTCCTGGGGCTCACCGTCACCGGGGGGCAGAAGGGCGTGATGGTGGACTCCGGTGTCGGCAACCGGATCGAAGGCCTGCTGGTGACCTCGATGGGTGACGAGGCGATCCACCTGCGCCGCACCAGCACCGGCAACGTCGTCATCGGCAACACGGTCCGCGACACCGGCCGGCGCAAGCCGAAGTTCGGCGAGGGCATCTACATAGGCAGCGCCAAGGGCAACTGGTGCCGGCTCACCCATTGCGAACCCGACCGCAGCGACAACAACGTCGTCGAGGGCAACGACATCGCCGGCGCCACGGCCGAGGCGGTCGACATCAAGGAGGGCACCAGCGACGGTGTGCTGCGCAGCAACGTCTTCGACGGCTCCGGGATGGTCAAGGCCGACTCGTGGGTGGATGTGAAGGGCAACTCCTGGTCGATCGAGGGCAATACCGGAAGGTCGAGCCCACAGGACGGCTTCCAGGTGCACCAGGTCCTCGACGGCTGGGGCCTGCACACCGTCTTCTCCGGGAACACGGCGGTCCTGGACGCTCCGGGCTACGCGATCCACGTCGCCGGCCCGCGCGCCATGCGGGACAGCACGACGGTCAGTTGCGACAACATCACCGAAGGCGCCCGGAGTGGGACGAGCAACGTGGCCTGTCGGGGATGACCCTTCTATCCCGCCCGGCGGCCCAGTGCCCGGTAGCTCCAGCCGGCCGCGGCCCAGGTCGCGGTAGTCCTGCCACTCGGTGAGCGCCAGGACGGCGTCGGCGCGCTCGGCGGCCTCCTCGGCGGTGTCGGCGTAGGCCAGCTGCGGCCAGAGCTTGCGGCTGTTCTCCACCGCGGCGGGATCGGTCACCCGCACGACGGCACCCTGCAGCTGCGGCTGCGCGGCGACGGTAGTCCGGCGGTCCCGGGAAACGCGTACCGGGCCAGGTCGCCAGGCGCAACGACCCTCGGCGCAGTGGCGACGCCGTCCCCATCGAGCCTGCCGACGGGGCAAGTACGGACGGAATGCCCCTATTTCGGCAGATTCTGCCCACGTCGGAAAAGAGAGCCGGACGGGTCCGTCCCCTAGAAAGGAGGCATGACCTGGATCTTGCTCGTCGGGGCCGCGTGGCCGGCGACCGCCGTCACGGCGGCCATGGTGCTCGGCCGCGTGATCGGCAGGGCCGACGGACAGTCAGCCGACGCCACCGCGCCCAACTTCGTGGTCGAGGGACCCGCCCCGTACGCGTGGCCGGGCATGATCGTCCCCCCGGCCGGATCGGCCGCCTAGCTTCCGCGAGTCGCCCCTGAGCCGCGGAAACCGGGCCGTGCGCGGCGGCACGAGCGGCCTCGGGACGCCTCACCCGCGCGAGTGGAAGGGAGTCCCGAGTGCCCGGGCGACCCGTACGCTCGGCCCGTTTCCGGAAGCGGGGGTCCGAATGAGCACAGACGGAACGGACGCGCATGGCGACGACGCCGCGCCCTCCGATGCGGAGCGCGCCGGATCGCCCGCGAGCGAGCCCGACGCGACCGACACGCCCCCGCCCCTGCTGGACACGTCATCCCGGCCGCGGCGTAGTCGTGTCCTCCGGCGCGTCCTGCTCAGCGTCGGGATCCTCGGCCTGGTGCTCGCCGTCGTGCTCGGCGGCGGACTGTGGTTCCTCAGCGACCGCTGGGGCGGCAACATCGACCGCATCAACAACGTCTTCATCGGCCTCGACGAGGACTCCCGCCCGACACCTCCGACCCCCGCGATCAGCGCGTCGGACCAGCCGGTCACCTTCCTTCTCGTCGGGTCGGACACCCGCGGCCACACCGCCGACGGCGAGGACCCCGATGGCCGCTCCGACGCGATCATGATCGCCCGGTTCTCGGCGGACCGGACGCACGCGCAGCTCATCTCGATCCCCCGGGACTCGTGGGTGGAGATCCCCGGTCACGGGATGAACAAGATCAACGCCAGCTACGCCTTCGGCGGCCCGCCGCTCCTGATCCAGACCGTCGAGCAGTTGACCCAGATCCGCATCGACCACTACGTGGCCATCGACTTCGACGGCATCATCCAGGTCACCGACGACCTGGGTGGGGTGGACGTCGTCGTGGCCGAGACCACCACGAACGGCCGGTTCACCTTTCCGGCCGGCGTCAACCACCTCAGCGGCGAGGAAGTCAGGTACTACCTCGGCCAGCGGTATGGCCTGCCCGGCGGGGACTTCGACCGCGTACGGCGCCAGCAGCAGTACCTGAAGGCGATGTTCCGCAAGCTCTTCAGCGCCGACACGTTCACCGATCCAGGCCGGCTCGACTCCGCGATGCTCGCGGTCACCCGGTCGGTCAGCATCGACGACACCCTCAGCAACGCGAGCCTGGTCGCCCTGGCGTACTCGATGCGGAACGTGTCGCCCGGCGATGTCGACTTCTTCACGGCGCCCGTGCTGGGCACGGGCCGGGAGGGGGCGGCCAGCGTGGTCTACCTCGACCAGGTCACCGCGGAGCGCATGTGGTCCTACCTGCGAACCGACTCCCTCTCGCAGAACGCCGGCGAGTTCGCCAACCAGGCGCTGCCCGAGACACCTCGCTGACCTGGCGCACCGCGCGGCGGTGCCGGCGGGACTACGAGACTTCGTGCGCGTCCTTCCAGGCGCTGACCGCATCGCTCCACACGGCGGGATCGGCCACGACGCGCATCCCCGCCGTCCAGGCCGGGTAGTCGCCGCCGCCGAGCCAGACGATGGTCGACGGGTTGTCGGGGCACGCGGAGTCGTCGATGACCGTTCCCGGCGGCATGGCCATCGAGTCACGGCCGTTGAGCGAGAGTTCATCGACCTTGAAGATGGAGCACCTGATCACCACGCGGTTGCCCGAGGCCGACCACTTGAACAGCGCGTTCTCGCCCATGACGGTCTGGCCGTTCTCGATGTGCGGCGTCCGATAGAGGCCGATCAGCATGTGGTCGAGAACGAGGGTCTCCGACGAGGGCGTCGACCAGGACCGCCCCGCGGACGGCCGCTCGGAGATGCCGGTGTTGCACGACTCCCACAGGCTGTCGTGCAGCAGGCCGCCCACGGTGTAGTCGTTCTCCA
>JAOPUS010000236.1 GCA_025963345.1 Blastococcus sp.
CGGCCTTGCTGGCGCCGTAGGCCGTCCGGGTGCCGCGCATGCCGCGGATGGAGGCCACCGACGAGATCAGCACGAGATGTCCGGCGCCCTGGGCGCGGAAGAGCTCCATCGCCGCCTCGCACTGCGCGTGCGAGCCGAGCACGTTGGTGGCCAGGGTCGCGCGGTTGGCCCAGGCCTTGCCGGTGCCGATCGAGGCGCCCTTGCCGATGCCGGCGTTGACGATCACCCGGTCCAGTCCGCCGAGCCGGTCGGCCAGCTCGGGGATCACGCGGGCCACCGCGTCGGGGTCGTCGACGTCCAGTGCCGCCGTCGTCACCCGGATGCCGGGGTGGGCGGCCAGCAGCTCGTTCTGGAGCGACTCGAGGAGATCGGTGCGACGGGCGGCGAGCGCCAGATCGCGCCCCATGGCCGCGAACCGGCGGGCCATGCCCGCGCCGAGACCGGTGCTGGCACCGGAGATCAGGATGCGCTGACGGACGGGGTGCGGCACCGCGACAGCATGCCGCACCCCGTTCAGAACGGCGGTTAGTGCACTAACCGCGCGGCGGTTAGTGCACTAAACGCCGAAAGGGGGTCAGCGTCGGGCGGTGAGCTCCAGGGCGTCGGCGGGCACCGAATCCATGTCCGGGCCGGCCGTCCGGGTGCGCTTGAGCTCCCAGAAGTCGGGCAGGTTGGCGAGCAGGACGGCGCCGTCGAAGGCCTTGCCGGCGTCCTCACCGGTCGGCACCTTGCTGATCACCGGGCCGAAGAAGGCGACCCCGTCGATGTGCATGACCGGCGTGCCGACGTCGTCACCGACCGGGTCCATGCCCTCGTGGTGGCTCTTCTCGAGCGCAGCGTCGTACTCGGTCGAGGACGCGGCCTCGGCCAGCTCCGCCGGGAGGCCCACCCGCTCCAGGGCCGGGGCGATGATGTCCTCGATCTGGAGGCCCTCGTGGTGCCGGAGCGTGCCCATGGCGGTGTAGAGGTCGCCGAGGACCTCGTCGCCGAACTTCTCCGCCGCGGCGACCGCCACGCGGACGGGGCCGATGGCCTTGGCCATCATGTCCTGGTAGTCCGCCGGCAGGTCACGGCCACGGTTGAGCACGGTCAGCGACATGACGTGCCAGTGCAGGTCCAGGTCGCGCACCTTGGCCGCCTCCAGCACCCAACGGCTGGTGAGCCAGGCCCAGGGGCACAGCGGGTCGAACCAGAAGTCCACGCGGGCCTGGGTGGGGGCGCTCTGCACTGCCTCGGTCATGAAACGGTCCTCCGGAATTCGTCGGCCCTGCAGATCGCGCCGGGCCTGCTGCTCGTTCAAATCCGGATCGCCGTCGGGTTGTTCCCGCCCTCCCGCCGACGCGCTGCTGTGGAGCACCGGACGGGAGTGTCGTCCCCTCATGGAAAGCTTTCGGCGTGTCCGTACCCAACCTGACCCGCACCGACGCCGCCGCGCGCGCCGACCTCCTCGCCGTCCAGAGCTACGACCTGCAGCTCGACCTCACCGACGGAGCCGGCCATCCCGGGGAGCAGACGTTCCGGTCGATCACCACCGTCGAGTTCACGAGCCGCCAGGCGGGCGCAGACACCTTCATCGACCTGGTCGCCGAGACGGTGCACTCGGCCACCCTCAACGGGGCCGAGCTCGACGTCAGCAGGTACACGGCGGAGGGCGGCCTGCCGCTGCTCGGCCTGGCCGAGAAGAACACGCTCGTCGTCACCGCCGACTGCCGGTACTCCAACAGCGGCGAGGGCCTGCACCGCTTCGAGGACCCCGAGGACCACCAGGTCTACGTCTACACGCAGTTCGAGCCGGCCGACGCGAAGCGGATGTTCGCCTGCTTCGACCAGCCCGACCTGAAGGCCGCCGTGACGGTGCACGTGGTCGCGCCGTTCGACTGGCAGGTCATCTCCAACACCGGCGGGCGCACGATCGAGGCCGGGCCGGGGGGCTCCCAGCTGGCCCACTTCGAGCCGACCAAGCGGATCTCGACCTACCTCGTGGCGCTGATCGCCGGCCCCTACGCCAAGGTCACCGACTCCCACGAGGGCATCCCCCTCGCGCTCTACTGCCGGGCGTCCCTGGCCAAGTTCCTCGACCCCGACGAGCTGTTCCGCGTCACCAAGCAGGGCTTCGACTTCTTCCACCGGGTGTTCGACTACCCGTACCCGTTCGACAAGTACGACCAGCTGTTCGTTCCCGAGTTCAACGCCGGGGCCATGGAGAACGCGGGTGCCGTCACCTTCCTCGAGGACTACGTCTTCCGCTCGAAGGTGAGCCGGGCCCGCTACGAGCGGCGCGCGGAGACGGTGCTGCACGAGCTCGCGCACATGTGGTTCGGCGATCTCGTGACCATGCGCTGGTGGGACGACCTGTGGCTCAACGAGTCCTTCGCCACCTACATCAGCACGCTTGCCCAGTCCGAGGCGACCGAGTACACGACCGCCTGGACGACGTTCGCCAACACCGAGAAGGCCTGGGCCTACGCGCAGGACCAACTGCCCTCCACGCATCCCATCGCCGCCGACATCCCCGACGTGGCCGCGGTCGAGGTCAACTTCGACGGGATCACCTACGCCAAGGGCGCCTCGGTGCTCAAGCAGCTGGTGGCCTACGTCGGCCGGGAGGAGTTCCTGGCCGGCGTCCGGCAGTACTTCCGCCAGCACGAGTACGGCAACACCACGCTCGCCGACCTGCTGGCGCCGCTCGAGGAGAGCTCGGGCCGCGACCTGTCGGAGTGGGTCGACCAGTGGCTGCGCACCAGCCAGGTCAACACCCTGCGCCCGGTGTTCGAGCTGACCGACGACGGCCGCTACGAAAGCTTCACCATCGAGCAGACGGCGGTGCCCGAGCACCCCGTGCTGCGCAACCACCGGCTGGCGGTCGGGCTCTACAGCGAGGGACCCGACGGGCTCACCCGCACCTCCCGCGTGGAGCTGGACGTCGCGGGTGCGCGCACCGAGGTCCCCGACCTCGTCGGCCACTCGGCGGCCGACCGCGGGCTGGTCAACGACGAGGACCTCACCTACGCCAAACTGCGCCTCGACGAGCGGTCGCTGGCCACCCTGCGCACGCGGAACGGCGCCATTCCCGACCCGCTGGCCCGGGCGCTGTGCTGGTCGGCCGCCTGGGACATGACCCGCGACGCCGAGCTGCCCGCCCGGGAGTGGGTGCAGCTGGTGCTCGCCGGCGTGGACGCCGAGACC
>JAOPUS010000348.1 GCA_025963345.1 Blastococcus sp.
TCGACCGGGTCTGCACCGACCCCGACCTGGCCAAGCTCGGCGTCCGGGACCTGCCGGTGGCCGCCGCGCTCGGGCTCAGCGGGGCCACCACGGTCTCCAGCACGGCCCTCCTGGCCGCCGCGGCCGGCATCGGCGTCTTCGCCACCGGGGGCCTCGGCGGGGTTCACCGGCAGGCGGTCGACACCTTCGACGAGTCCGCCGACCTGACGGCGTTGTCCCGCACCTCGCTCGTGGTCGTCTGCGCCGGCGTGAAGTCGATCCTCGACGTCCCAGCGACGCTCGAGCGGCTGGAGTCCCTCTCGGTCACCGTCATCGGCTACCGGACGACGACCTTTCCCGGGTTCTACGTCGCCGATTCCGGCTCGACGCTGGACTGGTCGGTGGCCGACCCGGCGCAGCCCGCGGCCGTCTTCGCCGCCCGCCGCGCGCTCGCCCCCGGTGCTGTCGTCGTGGCCAACCCGCTGCCCGTGGACGAGCAGCTCGACCCCGCGCTGCACGACCGTGTGATCGCCGGCGCTCTCGCCGCCGCGGAGCAGGCCGGTGTGCGCGGCAAGGACGTCACCCCGTTCGTCCTCGACCACCTGCACCGGGCCAGCGGGGGCGCGACCCTGGCGGTCAACGTGCGGTTGGTGCTGCGCAACGCCGAGCTCGCCGGGCAGATCGCCGCGGCGCTCGCGGAGGGAGTGCGCTGACCACCGACGTCCGGGTCGTCGTCGTCGGCGACGTGGCGACCGACGTCGTGGTCGTCCTCTCGGGCGACCCCGCACCCGGCTCCGACCGGCCGGCCTCCATCAGCACCCGCGGCGGCGGGGCGGCCGCGAACGTCGCCGCCCACCTCGCGCGGCTGGGCATGTCGGTCGAGCTGGCCGGCTGCGTGGGCGACGATCCCTCCGGTGCGGGGCTGGTCGCCGAGTTGGCCGCCGCAGGAGTCCGGCCGGCGCTGCGCACGGTCCCGGGCATCCCGACCGGGACCATCGTCAGCCTGGTCGAGCACGACGGGCAGCGCAGCATGCTCGCCGACCGCGGGGCCAACCTGGAACTGGTGGCCGGCGACGTGACGCTCCCCCCGCCCGGGGGCCACCTGTACGTGTCGGGCTACACGCTGCTGGACCCGCGGCCACGGGTCGCCGGGCTGCGGGCGATCCAGGACGCCGCCGCCGCCGGGTGCACGATCTCGGTCGACCCGGCCTCGACCGGCCCGCTCGCGCGCTACGGGGTCGACCGGTGGCTGGCCGACACGGCAGCGGCGACACTGCTGTTGCCCAACGCCGACGAGGCCCGGCTGCTGACCGGCTGCCGCGACGCCGAGGAGGCCGCGCGGGCGCTGGCGGCCCGGTATCCGGTCGTGATCGTGAAGCTGGGGCCCGACGGTGCCCTGTGGGCCTCGGGTGACGTGCTGGTGCACCGTCCCGCACGCCCGACGACGGTCGTCGACACGACCGGTGCCGGTGACGCGTTCGCCGCGGGGCTGCTGTCGGCCTGGCTCAGGTCTCCCGACGTCGACCCGGCCGCGGCACTGGACGCGGGGCTGGCACAGGCGGCGGATGTCGTCCGGCGGCCCGGGGCGCGCTGACGGTCAGCCGTCGATGACGCGCGCCGAGCGCGCGGGATCTTCCAGTTCGCGGTCCGGCCGGTGGGTGTACCGGTGCGGGTCGACCCGCTTCTTCGGCGGCCCGTCGTTGGCCATGACCACGGCGACCCAGGGCAGCACCGTGCCCAGGACGGCGAGGATCAGCATCAGCCACACGATGTGGTAGAAGACCGCGGCGAGGACCAGGCAGATCGCGCGGATCCCCATCGTGAGCGCGTAGCGCTTCTTCCGGGCCGCCTGCTGCTCGGCCAGGCTGGGCAGGGCCTCGGTGATCAGCACCGGCTCCGGCCGGCGTGACCGCGGGAACTGCTGGCTCGAGGCCACGGGCATCCATCCCCTCGCTGCCCGGTCCGCCGGGGACCGCCCCGGCTGCTCCCGGTCCTGGTGCCATCGTGCCACCGGGACGGGGCTCTGTGCTCGTGCCCGTCGCTACTTCCCGGACGGTTCCCCGGCCGCCTTGGCCGCCTGCTTCTGCTCCTGCTTGAAGGCTCGGACCTCCAGCAACGTCTCCGGGCCGGTGATGTCGGCGACCGACCGGCGCGAGCCCTCCAGCCCGTAGTTCTCCGCCGCCGCCCGCCAGCCCGGCGGAGTGACGCCGTACTGCTTGCCGAGGAGAGCGAGGAAGATCTTCGACTTCTGCGCACCGAAGCCCGGCAGCTCACCGAGACGTCGCAGCAGCGTGGCACCGTCGGGGGCGTCGGCCCAGAGGTTCTCCGGACGGCCGTCGTAGCGCTCGACGAGCAGCCGACAGAGGTCCTGGGTGCGCCCCGCCATCGAGCCCGGGTACCGGTGCAGCGCCGGCGGGCCCTGGAAGACCCGAGTCAGCTCCTCGGGGTCCATGGCCGCGAGCGTCGGCGCGGACAGCTCCGAGACGCCCAGCCGGTCGGCCAGCAGCCGCGGCGACCCGAAGGCGCGCTCCATGGGGAACTGCTGGTCGAGCAGCATCCCGATGAGCAGGGCGAGCGGATCGCGCCCGAGCAACTCGTCGGCGGCGGCGTTCTGGGCGATGCGGAGCTGCGGCACCCGGGCAGTGTGCCGCACGGGGGCTCGGCGACAACGCCTGGTACGGCCGCGGTGCTCACCGGTTCGTGCGGCGGTCGGTGCTGGGCGTGGAGGCGCCCGCGCCGGCATCGTGCTCACCCGCAGCGGGGACACCTTGCCCTTGTCCGGGCTGCCCGACCACCGCCTACTCGCCCCCGGCTCTCGGGTCCTGACCACGGCCGCGGCCGAGCCGGCCGACAGCGGCGGCTACGCCACCTTCCTCGCCCCGGTGCAGGACGGCGGTGAGGAGCGGCTGGTGCGGATGACGGCGCTGGACTGCGCACGCCGGGACCTCGACCACCTGGCCGCCGCGGTGGTCCTTTCTCCGCCGGGCGACCTGCGCGGCCTCACCCGCTACAGCTGCGGGTCCTCGGGTTGCCGGCCGATTGGGGCAGTACATGTCCCGGGCATCGCGGCGGCCCTCGGCGTCGACGCGCACGGTCGCCGACGCCCTCCGCGCCACCCTGAGCGCGCTGGAGACGACCGACCTCACCTCCGCTACCGTGCGCGCCGTCCGCACCGGGCTGCGCATCCCCTCGCGGGTGACCACCGTCGGATGGCGCCGGGCGAGAGGACAAGGAATCCCCAGAGCCGGTCAGCTGGCAGCAGCCACCGTGCCCGCCTTCGGGATCGAAGCGCGGCGGAGACCGAGATTCAGCTGCGAGGCGCAGCGGGCGCCGTGGCCCCGGCGGCCCGAAGGATGAGCTCTGTCGCGGCCTCGGGCTGCGACACCATCGAGGCGTGAGAGGCCGGCACCTCCACGATCGTCGCGTTCGCGCGCTCGGCCATGAACCGCTGGGTCGCCGGTGGGATCGCCTTGTCCTCGGTGCCGAGCAGGTACCAGCACGGGAGGGTCTTCCAGGCCGGCGGGCCCGACGGTGCGCCGAAGGCGGCGCCGTTCCACGGTCGCTGCGTCGCCGCCATGACGTCCGACGTTCCGCGGTCGACGTCGGCGGCGAAGGCCGCGTGGAACACCTCGGGGTCGAGGTAGAGGTCCGCGCCTTCGCTCCCGTCCGGGGTGGTGAACGGCACGGGCCGGATCGCAGGCCCCACAAGGCTGCCGTCGAACTTCTCCAAGAGCTGCTGGATGCTCTCGCCCTCGTCGGGCATCCACCCGTTGAAATAGACGAGCGCCTTGACCTGATCGTTGCCGGTCGCGGCGGCCGAGATCACCGCGCCGCCGTAGGAGTGGCCGACGAGCACGATCGAACCGGTCAGGCTCCGCAGGAAATCGGCGAGGTACGTCGCGTCGCCAGGGAGCCCACGAAGCGGGTTGGCGAACCCGATGGCGCGGAATCCTCGGCCCTGTAGAGCGCGGATCTCGCCCTCGAAGCCAGCGGCGTCGGCCCAGGCGCCGTGGACGAGGACGATCGTCGGCTTGGTCTCGCCGGGCTGCGTGACCATGTCGGCTCCTTGCCTGCGAGTTGGGCTGGATTCCCGGTATGCGCGGGCAGTTCCGCATCAGCAGTCGGAGACCACCCGGTCTCGGTGTAGGTCGCGCCCACCGCGCCGCTGGCGGGCAGCGCCATCCTCTCCCCGGGGACGCCACCACGGCCAGCCCCTGGCTCCTCCGGCAAGCGGCGGCCGACATGGGAAGGAACGACGACCAGTTCCCGATCTCACGGCGGTCTGGGATCCCGTCGGCGCCCGCACAACCGTCGGGCGGCGGACCGCCCGGCCTACGCGTTATCCGCCATGAGGCTCAGAAGGCCGTGTGGCGTTCGCTGTGGTCGCCGCGCAGCCCCATGTGGGTACCTTCGCCGCGATCATGGGCGAAGGTGCGGACAGCCTGGTCGGCGTCGGACGTCACTGCTTCCCTGCGACATGTGCTGGTCCAGCAGCATCCCGAGGTCCCGTGGCGGCACCGCCCCTGACTGGCAGTAAGCCGCGACCAGTGCGGCCTCCTCCACAGCGAGGCGAGGGTCGGCCGCCCTCGCGGTTCTCGCGCGGCTGGGCGGCTGCCACGTCCGGCGTCGCCGCCGCGAGATCCGGGGCATCTACCGGTCAGCCGGAAGCTCCGGTTGCAGGAGTCCTCGATGCCTGCGGGGCTGGACACACGGAAGCATCAGAACGTCCCTCTGCCGGAGATCCCATGCGCGCCGTGGTCGTCGATGCATACGGCGGGGGCAGTGACCCCATCGAGAGCGAGGTAGCGAAATGGCGGACATCACGTCGCGTCAGGCCGAGGATGTACTCACCCAGGCGCTGGTAAGAGCCGAGCAGATCGACACCCTGATGAACGTCGCCATCGTCGATGCCGGCGGAAACCTGAAAGCCTTCAGCCGCATGGACGGGGCTTGGCTCGGAAGCATCGACATCGCCCTCAAGAAGGCCCGG
>JAOPUS010000351.1 GCA_025963345.1 Blastococcus sp.
GACATGGCCACCGACATGCACCAGGCCGCCTTCCCCGGCGAGGACATCAGCGACCGACCGGCACCGGAGACCGTCGTCCCGGCGCTGCTCGCACTGGTGGACGGCGACCTGCCCAGCGGCCGCTACCGGGCCGCCGGCCTGGTCCCGGCGGGAACGACCCGATGACGGCGACGTTCGCCCTCCCGCCCGACGCCGAGGCCACCGCTCCGCCCGAGTGGCGCGGCCTGCAGCGCGACGAGGTGCGGCTGATGGCCGTCCGCCCCGACGGCACCACCACCGTCGCGTTCCGCGACGTCCCGGAACTGCTCGAGCCCGGCGACCTCGTCGTCATCAACACCTCCGGCACGCTGCCGGGGCGGCTCGCCGCACGGCGGGCGGACGGGGTCGTCGTCCCGTTGCACTGGTCGACGGCGCTCGACGACGGCGACTGGGTGGTCGAGCTGCGACGACCGGACAACAGCGGGCCCGACCTCGGTGTGGAGCCCGGCACCGTCCTCGCGCTGCCCGGCAACGTCGTGATCACCCTGCTGGCCGGCTACCCCGATCCGTCCCGACCCTCGCGGCTGTGGCGGGCGCGCACCACCCCCTCGGTGCCGGTGACGGGCTATCTGCAGGACCACGGGGCGCCGATCGAGTACGGGTACCTGCGGGGCGATCTCCCGCTCGCCGCCTTCCAGACCGTGTACGCCGGCGAGCCCGGCAGCGCCGAGATGGCCAGCGCCGGCCGGCCGTTCACCGAGGAGGTCCTCGTCGCGCTGACGACCCGCGGCGTCCCCGTCGTCCCGCTCACGCTGCACACCGGCGTCTCCAGCCCCGAACTGCACGAACCGCCGTATCCCGAACGCTTCGCCGTTCCGGAGGTCACCGCCCGGCTGGTCAACGGCACGCGACGGGCCGGCGGCCGCGTGGTCACCGTCGGCACGACCGTCACCCGCGCACTGGAGACCGCCACGGACGACGACGGCGTCACGCGCGCCGCCGCGGGCTGGACCGACCTCGTCCTCGGCCCGGACCGGCCGGCCAGGGCCGTGACCGGACTGATCACCGGACTGCACGAGCCGGAGGCCAGCCACCTGCAGTTGCTGGAGGCGGTCGCGGGCCCGGAACTGGTCGCGGCGGCCTACGACCGGGCCGTTGCCGAGCACTACCTCTGGCACGTGTTCGGCGACTCGATGATCTTCCTGCCCTGACACGGCCCGGTGGCGGTCGCGCAGCAGTGCGCCCACGCTGGAGGGACCGGAGGTGGTCCCGCGGCAGCAGTCCGCGGACCGCGGCGCCAGGACGGCGACCCCTCCCTCCGGCAGTGCCGGATCCGATGATCCGGGGGCCCGGGGGCGGAGATGCCAGGGACGTGGTTGCTCGGCAGCGAGCGACCGGCAGCGCAGACCGACGACGGCACCGGGCGGGAGCGCCCACGGGCGCTGCTCCTCGGCGTGCGGGGTGACGAGGACCCGGGCGGCGGGAACGGCCCGGCCGATCCGCTCGACGAGCTCGAGCGGCTGGCCGAGACCGATGGCGTCGACGTCGCCGGCCGGATGGTGCAGAAGCGGGCCCGGCCCGACCCGGCCACCTACCTCGGCTCGGGCAAGGTGGACGAACTGGCCGGGATGGTCCGCGACCGGGACGCCGCTCTCGTCATCGCCGACAGCGAGCTCTCCCCTGCGCAGGTCCGCAACCTCGAGGAGCGCCTCGGCGCGCGAGTGGTCGACCGCACCGCACTGATCCTCGACATCTTCGCCCAGCACGCGCGCAGCAGCGAGGGCAAGGCGCAGGTGGAGCTCGCGCAGCTGGCCTACCAGCTGCCGCGGCTGCGCGGCCAGGGCACGGAGCTGTCCCGCATCGGCGGCGGGCGCACCGCCGGCGGCGCCGGCACCGGCGTGCGCGGGCCCGGCGAGATGCGCCTGGAGAGGGAGCGCCGGCACCTGCGCCGGCGCATGACAACGCTGCGCCGGCGGATCGCGGAGATCGCCCAGCGGCGGCAGCGCACCCGGTCGCGGCGCCGGTCCAACCGGGTGCCGTCGGTGGCGATCACCGGGTACACGAACGCCGGGAAGTCCGCGCTGCTCAACCGCCTCACCGGCGCGGACGCCCTGGTGCAGGACCTGCTGTTCGCCACGCTCGATCCCACCGTGCGTCGGTCGCGGACGCCGGACGGTGAGGAGTACACGCTCACCGACACGGTCGGCTTCGTGCGCCACCTCCCCCACCAGCTGGTGGACGCCTTCCGGTCCACGCTCGAGGAAGTGGCCGATGCCGACCTCGTCCTGCACGTGGTCGACGCCTCCGCCCCGGATGCGGTGGACCAGGTGACCGCCGTCCACGGTGTGCTGTCCGAGATCGGCGCCGGCGACCATCCCGAGCTGATCGTGCTCAACAAGACCGACGTCGCGCCGCCCGAATGGGTCGCGGCACTCCAGGCGCTGTACCCGTCCGCAGTGCCGGTCTCCGCCCGGACGGGCGAGGGCGTCGAGGCGCTGCGGCCGGCGATCCAGCAGGCGCTGGCCGGAGAGCGTGAGGCCCGCTAGGAGGCGGTCAGCTGCCCGGCAACGTCCGCAGGTGCCGGTGGACTGCGGCGGTCGTCCGGTCGACGTCGCCGGTGGCGAGCAGATCCAGCAGCGCCCCGCGGAGGACGGCGAGCAGCAGCGTGCGTTCGACCGCGTCCCCGTCCGGGCCCGCCACCGCGACCGCGAGGACGCCGAGCCAGTCACGCACCGTCTGCCCGGCGAATCCCGCCCAGGGACCGTCCGGTTCCACCAGTGCGCGCGCGTAGGCCTCCAGCCACAGGGTGAGCAGTGGCCGGTGCCCGGGGGCTGCGAGCCAGCCCCAGACCACGTCCGCGGCCTGCCGCGGGTCCTGCCCACCCGGGGTCGTCCGGAGCCGGTCGAGGGCGCTCGTCTCGTCGGAGCGGGCTCGGCTGAGCAGCGCGCGGACCAGCCCTGCCTTGCTGTCGAAGAGCAGCAACAGCACCCGGGGACTGGACCCGATCGCCGCAGCCAGGGGGCGCAGCGAGACCCCGGCCAGCCCGTGCTCGAGTACGTAGCGGTAGGCCTTCTCGAGCAGCTCCGCCCGCCGGGCGGAGGGCTCTCGCTCTCCGGGTGACACTCGGTTAGTCTGCGACTGAAACACTCGTTTCACCACCTCGGGAGGTGTGATGAGTCCCGTAGCGGAGGTGGTCCTTCGCCCGCTGGGCCGGCCCGGGGATCTGGGATGGGTCGTCATGGCCCATGGGGAGCTCTACGCGGCCGAGTTCGGCTGGGACACCCGCTTCGAGGCCCTCGTCGCGCGGATCGTTGCGGACTACGCGGAGAAGTCCGATCCACAGCGGGAGGCCGCATGGATCGCCGAGCTCGGCGGCCGCCGTGTGGGGTGCGTGTTCTGCATGGCCGCCGGCGAGCGCACCGCGCAACTGCGCATCCTCCTGGTCGACCCCGCCGCCCGAGGGCACGGCCTGGGTACCCGGCTGACCCGGCAGTGCGTCGACTTCGCGCGGTCGGCCGGCTATGAGCACATGCGACTGTGGACCAACCATCCGCTGGCCGCCGCCCGCACCATCTACCTCGCAGAGGGCTTCACCCTCGTCGAGGAGGAGCCGCACACGAGCTTCGGCGCCGACCTGATCGGGCAGGTCTACGAACTCGATCTGCTCCCGGCCGACCGCGACGGGTGACCCGCGCTCACAGACCTTCGAGCAGGATCTGCCGCTCGGCCGGCGGGCGGCGAGGGCACGAGATGCACAGCGGCTCGGACGGCACCCGGTAGAGCAGACAGCACGAGGCACGGCGAGTGAAGCGGGTCCCGCGCACGTCGACGTAGCGCGGCGCGGGCAACCGCGCCCCCACCGCTGCGGCCAGCGGGGCCGCCAGGGCGGTCACCCTCGGGACGTCGTCCAGGGCCCGCCCCAGCGCGAGCAACCGGTTCGCGATCGAGTCGGTGGCGATCGCCCAGAGCGGCCGTTCCCGCATCCGCCCCGCCGCGGCCACGGCCGCCACCACGGCGGCCAGCGACTCCCGCAGTTCCCCGGCCAGGTCGGTGCCCGGGGCCGAGGACACCGCCGCCACCGGCAGGCCGCCCGACAGGAAGGACAGGGACGTGTCGGCCAGGCGGGCCGAGAGCGGGACGCCGGTGGCCAGCCCCGCCAGCGCCGGCGTCACCAGCACCGCGGACACCGAGTACCACCACACGGTGGCCGGCACCCGGCGGTCGGCGGTCCTGCCCGCGCGGTCGCCGATCACCTGCGCGGTCCACGCCGGATCGGCGAGCACCGTCGCGGGCACGAGCGGGACGGACGGCGGGGCGAGCAGCCCGAGGGCCGCCGCACCCGGGAGGCGCGCGGCGACCGTCGACTGCAGCCCTCCGGTCACCTCCCCAGTCTGGCCGGTGCGCGCTCCGGACCGGTCCACTGGGGAAGGCGCAGACGGTCCAGAACCCATACGGTGTGGGCTGAGCCACGCCGCGTCGTCCGCGACGCCGGAACACCGGAGGTACCGCATGAGCGAGACGGCCACTGGAACCGACAGCGCGACCGCCGGCCGCACGTTCCCCCCGCCCGAGCAGCTCGCTGCGCACGCGAACGTGGGGCCCGAGGTCTACGAGGAGGCTGCCGCCGACCGGCTGGCGTTCTGGGAGAAGGCGGCCCGCCGGCTGACCTGGACGCAGGACTGGGACGAGGTCCTCGACTGGAGCAATCCCCCGTTCGCGAAGTGGTTCGTCGGCGGCAAGCTCAACGTCGCCTACAACTGCGTCGACCGGCACGTCGAGGACGGCCACGGCGACCAGGTCGCCTACTACTGGGAGGGCGAGCCGGGCGACACCCGGACGATCACCTACGCCCAGCTCAAGAACGAGGTCAGCAAGGCGGCCAACGCCCTCATCGAGCTCGGTGTACAGGCCGGTGACCGGGTCGCCATCTACATGCCGATGATCCCCGAGGCGGTGATCGCCATGCTGGCCTGCGCCCGCATCGGCGCCGTCCACATGGTCGTCTTCGGCGGTTTCTCCGCCGACGCGCTGACCAGCCGGCTCGACGACTCCGGCGCCGTCCTGGTCATCACGTCCGACGGCGGCTACCGCCGCGGGGCGCCGAGCGCGCTGAAGCCGGCCGTGGACGACGCGGTCGGCCGAAGCCCCGGTGTCCGCAACGTGATCGTGGTCAAGCGCACCGGGCAGGACGTCGAGTGGACCGACGGACGCGACCTCTGGTGGGACGACGTCGTCGACCGGCAGTCCACCGAGCACGACCCGGAGTCGTTCGACGCCGAGCACCCGCTCTACATCATGTACACGTCCGGGACGACGGCGAAGCCGAAGGGGATCCTGCACACCACCGGCGGGTACCTGACCCAGGTCGCCTACACCCACTGGGCGACCTTCGACATCAAGCCCGATGACGACGTGTTCTGGACCGCGGCCGACGTCGGCTGGGTCACCGGGCACAGCTACATCGTGTACGGCCCCCTGGCCAACCGGGCCACGTCGGTCATGTACGAGGGCACACCGGAGACCCCGCACCGGGGCCGCTGGTTCGAGCTCATCGAGAAGTACGGCGTCACCATCCTGTACACCGCGCCCACCGTGATCCGGACCTTCATGAAGTGGGGCGAGGAGGTGCCGGCCGCCTTCGACCTGTCCAGCCTGCGGCTGCTGGGGTCGGTCGGTGAACCGATCAACCCCGAGGCCTGGCTCTGGTACCACGAGCACATCGGCGGCGGCCGCTGCCCGATCATGGACACCTGGTGGCAGACCGAGACCGGCGCGCACATGATCACCCCGCTGCCCGGTGTCACGACGCTCAAGCCGGGCTCGGCCCAGCGCCCGTTCCCCGGCATCTCGGCCAAGGTCGTGGACGACGAGGGCAACGAGCTCACCAACGACTCCACCGGACTGCTCGTCCTCACCGAGCCGTGGCCGTCGATGCTGCGCACCATCTGGGGCGACGACGAGCGTTACGTGGACACCTACTGGTCGCGGTTCGGGAAGACGGTCTACTTCGCCGGGGACGGCGCCAAGGTCGATGAGGACGGCGACATCTGGCTGCTCGGCCGGGTGGACGACGTCATGAACGTGTCCGGTCACCGCATCTCCACGACCGAGGTGGAGTCGAGCCTGGTCGGCCACCCGTCGGTCGCCGAGGCCGCCGTCGTCGGTGCCAGCGACCCCACGACCGGGCAGGGCATCGTCGCGTTCGTGATCCTGCGTGGGACCGTCAGCGAGGAGGACGCCGCCGGCGACGAGCTGGTGCAGACGCTGCGTACCCACGTGGCCAGGGACATCGGCCCGATCGCCAAGCCGCGCCAGATCATGGTCGTCGAGGAGCTGCCCAAGACCCGCTCGGGCACGATCATGCGCCGGCTGCTGCGCGACGTCGCGGAGAACCGCGAGGTCGGCGACGTCACCACGCTGGCCGACTCCACGGTCATGGACCTGATCTCGTCGGGCCTGAAGGAAGGCAAGTCGGAGGACTGAACGACCCGGCCTCGGGCATGCTCATCGCATGGCCGAGGACGATCTCCACGTACGGGGACCGCTGGTGCTGCCCGCCAGCGAGCTGCACTGGCGGTTCTCGCGTGCTTCGGGCCCGGGCGGGCAGGGCGTCAACACCACCGACTCGCGGGTCGAGCTCTCGTTCGACGTCGCCCGCTCGCCGTCGGTGCCCGAGCCCCTGCGTGAGCGCGCGCTCGCCCGGCTGGGAGGCCGGCTCGTCGACGGCGTGCTGACGATCACCGCATCCGAG
>JAOPUS010000360.1 GCA_025963345.1 Blastococcus sp.
GACTCTCAGCCCCGCCGGTCGGGCAGGCCATGCCGATCGCGGAGGAACGGAAACCGGTCGCGGGTGGTGGCCACCTCGGCGGCGTCGACGTCGGCGAGCACGATCGTCTCGACGCCGGCCGCCGTCCCCAGCAACTCCCCCATCGGGCTCACGATCCGGCTGTCGCCGACGTGCTCGGTGCCGTCACCCGCCGTCCCCACCCGGTTGCAGCCGACGACGTAGGCCTGGTTCTCGATCGCCCGCGCCTGCAGCAGCGTCTGCCAGTGGTGGCGGCGCGGGCTCGGCCAGTTCGCCGGCACCAGGTAGACGTCGGTCTCCGGCGCCGCCCGCCAGAAGACGTCGGCGAAGCGCAGGTCGTAACAGATGAAGGGCGTGATCCGCAGGCCCCCGACCTGCACCGTCACCGGCTTCTCGCCCGCACGGAAGCGCTCGTGCTCGCCGGCGTGGGTGAACGGGTGCAGCTTGCGGTAGCGGTGCGTGGTGCCGTCGGGCCCGGCCAGGACGAAGGAGTTGTAGGGCAACTCCTCCCCCGCCGCGATCTCGGGGCACGTGCCGGCGACCCACACCCCGTGCTCGGCGGCCCGGTCGGCGAGGAACTGCGACGACGGGCCGCCCTCGGGCTCACCCATCCCCGGCGTCATCGAGAACCCCGTCGAGAAGGTCTCGGTCAGCAGCACCAGCTCGGCGCCCGCGCCGACGGCCCGCGCCACCTGAGGGACCAGCCGCTCGAAGTTGGCCTCGCGGTCCTCCCACACGATGTCGTGCTGCACCGCGGCGATCCTCATGCCAGCCTCCTCAACCGCTCGACGGCCTCCGCGAGCACGTCGTCGCCCTTGCAGAAGGCGAACCGCACCAGGTGCCGGCCCAGGTGCGCGTGCGCCGGGTCGTAGAAGACCACGGTCGGGACGGCGACCACGCCGGCCCGCTCGGGCAACGACCGGCAGAACGCCAGACCGTCGCCGTCGGGCTGCACCGGACGGACGTCGACCGTGGCGAAGTAGGTGGCCTCCGGGCTGATCACCGGCAGTCCACCCTCGGTCAGGCCCTGCACCAGGACGTCGCGGCGGTACTCGAGGTCACGCGCGACGTGCTCGAAGTAGCTGTCCGGCAGCACCAGCCCGGCGGCGACCGCGGGCTGGAACGGTCCGGCGTTGACGTAGGTGAGGAACTGCTTCGCGGTGCGGACGGCGGACACCAGGGCCGCGGGGCCGCAGATCCAGCCGACCTTCCAGCCGGTGACGTTGAAGGTCTTCCCGGCGCTCCCCACGACGAGGGTCCGCTCCCGCATGCCTGGGAGCACGGCGATCGACCGGTGGACGGTCCCGCTGAAGACCAGGTGCTCGTAGACCTCGTCGGTGAGCACGATCAGGTCGTGCTCGATGGCCAGGGCGGCGAGGAACCGCAACTCCTCGTCGGTGAAGACCTTGCCGGTCGGGTTGTGCGGGGTGTTGAGCAGCAGGATCTTCGCCCGAGGGGTGATCGCCGCGCGGAGCTCCGCCGGGTCGAACGTCCACGGGCCGGCACCGTCCGGAGGTGGGCGCAGCGGCACCGGCCGGGCGACACCGCCGGCCATCGCGATCCCTGCGGCGTAACAGTCGTACATCGGCTCGAACAGCACGACCTCGTCGCCGGTGTCGAGCAGGGCGAGCAGTGCGCCGCTGAGGGCCTCGGTGGCGCCGGCGGTCACCAGCACCTCGTCGCCGGGGTCGTAGCCGAGGCCGCGGAACCGCTGCACGTGCGCGGCGACCGCCTCGCGGAGCTCCGCCCGGCCCGGGCCGGGCGGGTACTGGTCGGCGGCGGTGCCGATCGCCGCCCGGGCGACGTCGAGCACCTCCGGCGGGCCCGGGTAGTCGGGGAAGCCCTGCCCGAGGTTGACCGAGCCGGTGGCCACGGCCAGCGCGCTCATCTCCGCGAAGACCGTCGTCCCGAAGCCCTGCAGCCGGGAGGTCAGGTACGGCGATCGCGTCATGACGGGGCAGCCAGGGCGAAGCGGATGGTGCGTGCCACCACGTCCGCCTCCTCGAGGCGCACCCGCACCCGGGTGCCCGGTCGCAGACCCTCGCCCGTGCAACGGCCCCGGACGGCGAGGCCGTCCAGCGCAACCGTGCCGCGCCCGTCCTCTGCGTCCACCACCACGGCGGAGAACGTCTGCCCGACCCGGCCCTGCAGCAGCCACGCCTCCGTGGCGTCGACGACGGCGCGCTCGACCTCGCGGGTGCGCCGGTCGGAGGCGGCCATGAGCGCGGGGAGTTCGGGCAGCGCGGCGCGGAGCTCCGGGGCCGGTTCGGCTCCGGCGACGAGCGCCAGGCAGACCTCCGTCCCGAACCGGTCGACCAGCCGCCGCAGGGGCGCGGTGACGTGGGAGTAGGGCGCCCCGACGCCCGCGTGGCCGGCCTGCGCGGGCGGAGCTCCGTCGAACGGCGTGTAGGCAGCGCCGCGCAGCAGGGTGACCGCCTCCTCGAGGAAGGCGGCATGGCCGGGCCGGGCGGGGTCCAGCCCCGCGATCACCACGCCGGGGCCGACGTCGGCAGGCCAGTCGACGCCCAGCGCCGGTGCCAGCAGCCGCAGCCGGGCGACGTCCTCCGGGCGGCCCTGGGGGAGCGTCCGCAGCACGCCGACCCCACCCTCGAGCATGAGCCCGGCGGCGCACCGCCCGGTGAGCAGGGAGATCTGCGCGTTCCAGCCCTCCACCGGCAGGTCGCCGCGCAGGAGGAGGGTCCAGCCGCCGCCCGGGGCCGCCTCGACCTCCTGATCCGGCGTGCCCAGCTCGATGGCTCCCCGCTCGGCCGCTCTCCGCTGCAGCAGCGCACCGATCACCGGCAGCAGCGCGAGGGGCTCGGGCAGCGTCCCGGCGTCGGACTGCGCCTGGACGGCGGGGTAGTCGAGCTGGTCGCGGCTGCGGACGCGGGCGCGGCGGAGGTCGACCCGGATCGGCTCGCCGTCGGCGTCGAGGTCGATGGTCCACAGCACGGCCGGGCGGAGCTGGTCGGGCAGCAGGCTCGCCGCGCCCTCGCTGAGCACCGGGGGATGCAGCGGCGTCCGCCGGTCCGGGCTGTAGAGCGTCTGCCCGCGGCGGCGCGCCTCATCATCGAGCGCGCTGCCCAGCAGCACGAAGGCGCCGACGTCGGCGATGGCATAGCGGACCCGGTAGCCGTCCCCACGGGTGGCGAGGTGCACGGCCTGGTCGAGGTCCCGGCTGCCGGGCGGGTCGAGCGTCACCAGCGGGACGTCGGTGGCGTCGAGCTCGGGCAGCTGGGGCTCCCGCGCCTGGCGCTCGGCCTCGGCCAGCACGTGCGGCGGGAACTCCTCGGGGACGTCGAACTCGGCACGGATCGCCGCGAAGTCGGGTCCTGCCCCGGCCTCCGCGGGCCAGTGGGGGACCCGAATGGGGGCGAGCGGCGAACCTGGCACGCCCGCCAGCCTGGCAGACGGCGACGACGTCCGCGGTTCCACGTGGAACGTGCGAGAGGCGGGGTCAGCCGATCCGGACGTCCTCCATGCCCTCCACGGCCACGACGTCCCCGCGGTGCAACTGGCGTCCGCGACGGTCCTCCGGCTCGCCGTTGACCGTGACCGCGCCGGAGAACAAGACGTCCTTCACCTGCGCCCCGGTCGGGACGGCGTCGACGAGCTTGAGCAGCTGACCGAGGCGGATGGTGTCCTCGCCCGGGCGGATCTGGATGGTGCGCACGTCGACCAGTGTCCCGTCAGGCCGGTTCGAGGACATCGCCGGTGCGCACCGACCCCGGCCGGTGCACCAGCGCGGCCACCGCGAGGTCCCCGCCGCGCTCACGGTGAATCGTCTTCAGCACCGACGTGTCGCGGGCAATACCGCCGGGTTGGGGGCGGGTGACCATGACGCAGCGGGGGATCGGGTCGCCGACGTCGAGGACGGCGTCGCCCAGCCGCACCTGGGAGCCGATCAGCCCGCCCTCCCCCGCACCTTCGAGCACGACGTTGGCGCGGAACCGCCTGCGGTCCCAGGTGCCGAGCGTGCCGGTGGTGACGAGTGAGAGGCGCGCACCGGCGTTGTCGTGGAACGCGCCCGGGGCACCCTGGAAGGCGTGCCAGCCGGCTGTCTCGGCAAGGTTGTCGTCGGGGCTCTCGTACCGCGGCCGACCGGAGGTGCTCCCCGACGGCCGCAGGGTCACCGGGCGGCCGAGCCAGCCGGAGATCGTGTCGTCGTCCGTGGTGACCGCGCCGTCGGGAAGGACCACCTCGACGCCGCCGTCCGCCCGGAGCCGCGCCGAGCCGAACAGGAGGTCGGGCACGCGGCGAGCGGTCAACCCACAACCGGTCTCCCGGTCGAAGAGCGCCCACTGCCGATCACCGGCGATGCCCTCCGGCCCGATCTCCGCCGACTCCAGTCGCTCGCCCTGCAGCGACTTCACCGGATAGCGCCACAGCTCCGTGACACTCATCGGGGCGCGCATCAGGCCGCCGTCCAGGCCAGCGTCCACGTGCCCGACCAGTCGGCGCCGGGCTCGAGGACGAGGAGGTCAGCGCCGTCGGCCAACGCGTTCGGCGGGCAGGTCATCGGCTCGACGGCCAGGCTGCGGCGCCGCTGGCCCTCCGGCATCCCGTCGGCGCTGTAGAGCTGCAGCCAGGGCCAGGACTCGTCCACGGCGAGCTCGAGCTCCCCGATCGGTCCGCGCAGCCGCAGCCGGGCCCAGCCGTCGTCGTCGCGCTCGAGATCGGTGAGCGGAGTGTCGAACGCGCGGTGGCCGATCCGCCCGACGTCCCCGTGGAACCGGTGCCGGGCGCCGGTGGGCAGGCCGCGCTCGGTCTCCAGCACCGTCCGCGCGGGCACGGTGACTTCGGCGCCGCCGATGCCGCCGTCCTCGTTGGCCCCCACGTGCAGGTACGGGTGCATCCCGACGCCGACCGGCGCGGCCGCGGTGCCGGCGTTGCGCACCCGGACCGTGACCGCGAGCCGGTCCCCGGTGAGGGCGTAGTCGACGGCGACGGCCAGCCTGAAGGGATAGCCCGGGTGCGGCTCCACGGTGGTCCCGACGGTGATCTCGACCGGGCTCCGCTCGAGCACGGACCACGGCTGCCAGGCGACCAGCCCGTGCATCGCATGCGGCTGATCGGGTGAGTGCAGTTCGAGCTGCAGCTCCCGGCCGCGCCAGTCCCAGCGGCCGTCACGCACCCGGTTGGGCCACGGGACCAGGACGGCGCCGCGCCAGCCCTCGGTGACCGCGCCGGCGGGATAGCCGTCGATCACGTCCCAGTCGTCGACGACGAGCCGGCGCAGGCCACCGCCACGGAGGTCGACGGCGAGTCGGGCGTCGCCGGCTGCGAGCACGACCTCTGTCGGGTCGGTGGACGGCCAGGGGTGCTGCGCCATGGATCCCTCCGGGGTCTGAGTCATGGTCAGCTCACCACAGGCCGGTCAGCCGCCGAGCGGATCCTGGCTCTTCGGCAGCCGCGAGATGCGCACGAGGCCCGCAGCGAACCGCGCCAGGTCGCCGGGCCTGACCAGGTCCGCGAGCCCTTGGCCGTCGTCGGGCAGGCCGGTGCGCCGGGCACCTGCCCGCGCCCGGTCGTCCAGGTACGGGCGCACCCAGGGCCAGACGGCCTGCACCTCGCGCAGGAAGACGGCGGCACCGGTCGGGCCGATGCCCTTGACCTCCTGCAGGAGCGTGGCGGCCCTTTCGACGTCGCCGTCCGCCTCCCCGGCCAGCCCGCGCAGATCGCCGCCGTAGCGGCCGAGGACGAGCTCGGCCATCTCGTGCAGCTGGGTGGCGGTCCGCTCGTCGTAACGGCGGTAGCCGGCCCGGCCGAGGGCGGCGATCACGGCGGGCCGCCTCGCGTCGTGCATGGCCTTGGGCGTGGTCCAGCCCGCCTTGTTCAGCTCGACGGCCGCGGCGACGGCGATGCCGGAGCCGATCCGTGCAGACAGGAGCTCCGCCAGCACGAGGAGCTGGAACAGCGGCGCGGGGTCGTCCTCGAGGTCGATGCCTGCTTCCTCGGCGAACGTCGTCCCATACCGGTCGAGCACCGCACGGGCGACGTGTTCGGGAGCGCGGTCCATGGTTCGTGTCTACCCTCCGCAGGCTCGATCGCGCCCTCGTGCCTGTGGACGGAAGAGCCCTGTCCACAGCCCCTCTGACCTGCGATTTCTGTCGCATCCGACGACTATTCTTCGCTCATACGTTCGATCGGAACGCTGGGTGGAGGTGGTCGACGGTGTCGGAGCTGCGCTCGCTGCTCGACCAGCTCGCGGCTCTGGACCCGGCCGACTTCGATCCTCTGGACCTGGCCGACGAGCACGTGCGCGAGCTCCTGCCACTGGTCCAGACGGGCATCAACCGGCTCTCGGCCGTCCTGACCCGACTGGTGCGGTCGGCCGATCGGCGCGAGCTGCACCGCATCGACGGCATGGGCTCGATGAAGTCGTGGTTGACCGGGCACTGCCGGTTGTCCGGCCGTGACGCGGCGAGGGTGGTACGGGCGGGGCGGCGGCTGGAGGTGTTGCCGGAACTGGCCGCGGCATACGCCGAGGGTGGCGTGACGCCTGACCACGTGCAGGTGATCACAACGGCGGTGACGCCGGCGCGGGTAGCGGTCGCGGCGGCCAACGGCATCGACCTGGGCACGACCGACCGTGTGCTCACCGAGGCGGCGCGGAAGCTGGGGCCGGAGGACACCGCGGAGGCGGTGCGCCGATGGGTGGCCGGGGTCGACCCCGACGGCACGCTGGACGAGGACGCCGGCCTGCTGCGGGTGTTCCGGATGGCTGTCAGCGCCGGTGGTCGGGTGTATGTGTCCGGGCATCTGGACGCCGTCGGCGGGGAGATCGTGCACGCCGGGCTGGAGGCGCTGATGAACGGTCACCGCCCGGCCGGTGACCGCCGCCCGCACGCCGAACGGATGGGCGATGCCCTCGTCGAGCTGGCCCGGCAGGCGCTGAACTCCGGCCGGCTGCCGGACGTGCGCGGTGAGCGGCCACAAGTCCGGGTGAGCATCGATCTGATGGCGCTGTGCGCCGAGCGGGGCGCGGCTGGGGTGGCCGGCGGGGAGTTGCCGTTCGCCGGGCCGATCGGCCCGGAGACCGCCCGCCGGCTGGCCTGCGACGCCGCGGTGGTCGGGGTGTACACCGGGCCGGACGGGCTCCCGTTGGACGTCGGCCGTGCCCAGCGCACCGCCACGGCCGCGATCCGCCGGGCGGTGGAGTTCCGCGACGGGCACTGCGTGTTCGCCGGCTGCACCGCCCCGGCCGCCTGGTGCGACGTGCACCACGTCATCCACTGGGTCCACGGCGGCCCGACCAGCTGTGAGAACGGCGCCCTGGTCTGCGAACGCCACCACACGGCGGTGCACGAGGGCGGATTCCAGATCGCCCGAGATCCGGGCACCGCCGTCTGGCACACCTACCGCCCCGACGGCAGCGAGATCCAGATCCGCGGCCCCGGCCCCTAGGCGCAAGCGGCCGGACGCCCGGCCCTCGATGTCCGGAGAACCGAGTCGGTTCACGACGACGGTTCAGGCGAGGTCGAGGATCCGTTCGAAGAAGAGGGAGTCCTCGGCATCCGGTGCGTCGACGTACGCGCCGAACGCCTCGATCGGCCAGTACCCCGCGCGGGAGTACAGCCCGATCGCCTCGGGCTGCTTCGTTCCGGTCTCGAGGCGCAGCGTCGTCCAGCCGCGCTCACGGGCGAAGTCCTCCAGCCCGGCCAGGACGACCTTCGAGACCCCGCGCCCGCGTGCCGCCGGAACGACGTACATCCGCTTCACCTCGGCGACGCCGTCCCCCAGGTCCCGCAGGGCACCGCAGCCGAGGGCCGTCCCCTCCTCGTCCCGCGCGACCAGGACGACACTGATGTCCGCGGCAGACGGCGGCGTACCAGGTTCACCCTTGCCGTCGTACCGCGCCCGGACCTCGTCCTGCTGTTCGGCCGTCAACCACTGGACGTCGGGGTCGTCCCACTTCCGCTCGTCGATCTGCACGGGGACATCCTGAACAACTGCCCCAGGGCCCCGGCGATGCCTGGTCGCCGGGTTGCGACGATGGCCGCAGCTCTCGCCCGGTCCGACCACGCGAGAAGCGTTCAGATGCCGACAGAGCCCTTGGCTCAACGACGGAAGGCGGGGAGTGCGCGCTGCGGACGGTCCGCGACGGACGATCTCCGGGAAGCTGCCCAGGAAGGCAGCCACCGCGGTCGCGTTGGTTCTGACGCTGACCGCCTGCGGCGGCGACCCGCCTGCCGATTCCCCGGCGAGCGCCGGGAGAACGACCGAGTGGACGGTGGCGACGACATCGCCATCGGCGACTCCGTCCCCCACGACACCCGCTCCCGTGGCCACCCTGAGCGCGTGCGCGCTGCTTGACCTCGGAGCCTTGGAGCGGGCGGGCCTCCGTCCGGATTCGCCGTCCGGGAACGTCATCTCGCGGACCGACGGTGCTGAGGCTGCCGCGGCGCTCGGCGACCGCGACGCATTGTCGATGTGCGATGCCGGTTTCGCAGTCAGCGTCCAGGTGAACGACATGCCGGACGAGGCGCGGGCGAGGCAGGAGGCGCAGACGGCGCTCGACACGGCCGCGGGCACCCCGACAGCCGTGCGGAGCGAGCTCCCGGGCGGGCAGGTTCCCTACGGCGCGACCGTGGTCGATCCTGAGTTCGGGAGCGCGTCCGTGCAGTTCCAGCTCCGCGACCTGCACGTCGCCATCGTGCTCGGCTACGGCAGCCCCGGCGGCCTCTCGGTGGCGCAGGTTCAGGAGCTGCTGCAGGGCCAGCTGGAGCATGCGCTGGCAGTGCTCGGCTGACCCCTCCGGCTCGTCAGCGCCCAGGTCACAGCGTGATCCCGCGCAGGAGCAGGGCGGCCAGCTCCCGGTAGGCGGTGGCGTCGTCCAGACCCGTGGCCCGGGCGGTGTCGCCGCGGCCGATCCGGAACATGAGCGTCGTAACGGTGTCGGCGACCAGCGCGGGGTGCACCTCCCGGAAGCGGCCCTGGGCGACCCCGTCGCTGATGAGTTCCCGCACACGGTCTGCGGCCAGGCCAGTGTTGCGCTCGTAGATCTCCCGGCCTGGGCCGAAGGCGTCCAGGTCGCGGTGAAAGGCCGGGCCGGCGGGTGCCAGCGCCCCGGCGACGGCCGTGAGGTAGGCGGCTACCCGGAGCGCGGGGTCCCGCACGGTGACCGTCGACGCCTCGACGGCCTCGGTGGCCTTGCGGAAGAAGTGCTTGATGACCCGCTGGGCCAGCTGCTCCTTGCTCTCGGCCAGCGCGTAGAGCGTGCTCTTGGAGCAGTGCAGGCGGACGGCGAGGTCCTCGAGCGTGAACCTGGCGAACCCTTCGGCCAGGAAGAGCTCCTCGAGCTGGTCGAGCAGCTCCGCCTGCCGGCGGGTCAAGCCGGTCGCGGCGGACGGCACAGCGGTCGTCATCGGCCCTCCTTCCGGCGGGTCAGCATGACCCTGGACTGGAAACAGTACTGAGGTACCGTCATCAGTACTGTTTCCAGTCGAAGGAGAACCGTGCCGGTCGACCGCGAACTCCCCACCCGCGAGGCCTACGACCTGCTCGCGCTCACCCGCGAACTGGCCGACGCCGAGCTGGCGCCGCACGCCGCGCAGTTCGAGCGCGAGGAGCGGTTCCCACGCGAGGCCTTCCGCACCCTCGGGGACGCCGGGTTGCTCGGTCTTCCCTTCGGTGAGGACGTCGGTGGCGGCGGCCAGCCCTACGAGGTCTATCTGCAGGTCGTCGAGGAGCTCGCCGCCCGATGGGCCAGTGTGGCGCTGGGCATCAGCGTGCACACGTTGTCCTGCTTCCCGATCGACCGGTTCGGGGACGAGGCGCAGCGTCGCGACCTGCTCCCGGCCATGGTCGGCGGACAACTCCTCGGCGCCTACTGCCTCTCCGAGGCACACGCCGGCTCAGACCCCGCAGCCATGCGCGCCACCGCGAAGTCGAGCGACGATGGCTGGCTGGCCAGCGGCGAGAAGGCCTGGGTCACCCACGGCGGCCACGCCGACTTCTACTCGACCTTCCTGCGAACCCCCGACGCCGGCGCGCGCGGCATCTCCTGCTTCCACCTGACGCCCGACCTGCCCGGCTTCGGCGCCGCCCGGCCCGAGGAGAAGATGGGCCTGACCGGCTCGACGACGGCCGCGGTGCGCCTGGACGACGTCCCCGTGCCGGCCGACCGGCTCGTGGGTGAGCGGGGCCGCGGCCTCTCGATCGCCCTGGCCGCACTGGACTCCGGGCGCCTCGGCGTCAGCGCCGTGGCGGTCGGCCTCGCGCAGTCCGCCCTCGACGTCGCCGTCCGCTATGCCGGTGAACGGGAGGCCTTCGGCCGGCCGATCGTCGAGCACCAGGGCGTCTCCTTCCTGCTGGCCGACATGGCCGCGGCGGTGGAGTCGGCCCGGGCGATGTACCTGGTGGCGGCCCGCCGGAAGGACGCCGGCAAGCCCTACTCGCGGCAGGCGAGCATCGCCAAGCTCGTCGCCACCGATGCGGCCATGAAGGTGACCACCGACGCCGTCCAGGTGCTCGGCGGTGCCGGGTACACGCGTGAGTTCCCGGTCGAGCGGTACATGCGCGAGGCGAAGGTCATGCAGATCTTCGAAGGCACCAACCAGATCCAGCGCATGGTCATCGGCAAGGACCTCGCCCGCGAGGCGGCCCGCACCGCCGGCTGAGCCAGGAAACCGCGAGGCCCGATCTGTCGGTGGTCGGGTGCAGAGTGCCCGCATGGCTTCCTTCGCCGAGGTGGAATCCGCGGAACCAGAGTTCGCGGGGAGGGTGCGGGCCGCGTTCGACGCTCACGGGCACAAGTTCCTCGCGACCCTGCGGGCCGACGGCTCGCCCCGCGTCAGCGGCATCGAGATGCACTTCGTGGCCGGTGAGCCGTGGCTGGCCGGCATGCCGGGGTCGGTGAAGTTCGTGGATCTGGGGCGCGATCCGCGCTTCGCCCTGCACAGCGGCAGCTCCGAACCCGAGGCCTTCGAGGCCGACGCCAAGCTCAGCGGGCGCGCCTCGCCGGTCACCGATGCCGACGAGCGCCGCCGTTACGCGGCCGCGGCCGGGGTCCCACCGGAGCACATGGGCTTCGAGCTCTTCCGCATCGACCTCGAGCAGGTGGTGCTGGTCGCCCTGAACGACGAGAAGGACGCGCTCGTCATCTCGTCCTGGCGTCCCGGCCGCGGGTTGACCACGACGTCCCGCGACTGACCGCGGCCCCGCGGCGGGCCCGGCGGACCCGGTGCGGTTCCACGTGGAACTGGTGACGTCCGTCAGTGGACCCGCAGCCTCGGCGCGGACCAGACTTGATGTCCCCCACCAGGAGAACCGCGATGCCCGAGCCCCACCTGCGCGCCGCTGACAGCGACCGCGCCGCCGTCGCCACCGTCCTCGGCCGGCACATGGCGGCCGGACGGCTGACCGTCGACGAGTACGACGAACGACTGGCCAGCACGTACGCGGCCCGGACCTACGGCGAGCTCGACGAGCTGACGGCCGATCTTCCGACAATCGACCGGCCGCGCGCAGCCGAGCCGGTCCGGCGCGAGGACTCGCACCCCGTCCGTGCCTGCGGGCCCGTTCCGGGTCCCTGGAACTGGGGCGGGCACGCCGGGTCCTCCTGGCGTTCCTGGCTGAGTACGGCAGTGATCGTCATCGCCGTCTGGGCCGTGGCCTCCTTCGTCACCGGCGGGTTCCTCGTCTTCTGGCCGATCTGGGTCATCGGGCCATGGGGCGCGGTACTCCTCGCGCGGACCCTGACCGGTGGCCGCGACGACCGGCACGAGCAGCGGCGGGAGCACTACCGGTCGCACTAGAGGTGAGCACAAGAGGTGAGCACAAGAGAAAGGACCCCGGCACCTTGCGGTACCGGGGTCCTTCTTCGGTGGGTGGGCAAGGGGGGAGTTGAACCCCCACGTCCTTTCGGACACACGGACCTGAACCGTGCGCGTCTGCCATTCCGCCACTTGCCCTGGCGCGCGACGAGATTAGCAGCCGAGGGCCGTGACCCGGCCGGGGGGGCGGTCGTTGCCCGGTCGTCGGACTGCCGAGGAGGTGTCGATGCGGCTCTGTTCACGGTCGGTGCAAGTGTCGTGCGGGGCGTCGCGAGTTCCTGGCCGGTAGTGGGCACACGGCCCGGCTACGATCTTTGGTGGCACAGCGGGACGTCCGGCCGAATGCAGAGGAGCGACTGTGGGTGTGCTGCAGCGCTTCGAGCGACGCCTCGAGGGCATGGTCGGGCTTGCGTTCGCCCGCATCTTCAAGGGCAAGGTGCACCCGGCGGAGATCGCCAAGGCGCTCCAGCGCGAAGCCGACGAGCAGCGCTCGGTTCTCGGTGAGGGCCGGGTCCTCGCTCCCAACGTCTACATCGTCACCCTGGGCCGGACCGACTTCGAGCACCTCGGCCAGTGGTCGGACCAGCTCGCTGACGAACTGGCCGACATGGTGGCCGAGCACATCGACGACGAGGGCTACCAGGTCTTCGACAAGGTGACCGTCCGGCTCGAGCGCGACTCCGACCTGCCGACCGGCGTCTTCGAGGTCAGCTCGCAGGTGGCCGACCCGGCCCGGCCGGCCTCCCGCGAGGACGTCGCCGTCGCCGCTCCCCCGGTCAACGGCCACCCGCCGCTGCCGCCCCTCCCGCCACTGCCCCCGCTGCGCGGCCGCGTCGCCACCGACACCGGCAAGCAGGGCCCCTCGTTCACCGGCCGCGCCGGCTCCCGCCCGGGCGTCACGCACGTCCTGGTCGTCGACGGGCCCGGCACCCGCCATGAGCTGACGACCGGCCGCAACGTCATCGGCCGGGGTACCGAGGCCGACATCCGCCTGCCCGACACCGGGGTCAGCCGCAAGCACGTCGACGTCGTCCTCGACGGAGGCACCGCGACCGTCGAGGACCTCGGCTCGACCAACGGCACGCTGGTGAACGGCCGCCGGGTCAGCCGCCAGGCGCTCGTCGACGGCGACGTCATCCGCATCGGGCACTCGGTACTGGTCTACCGACAGGACGGCCAGTGAGTGCGCTTGCGAGATTCCGCAGGCACGCAGCACCGACGTTCGCAGAGCGACTCGGTGGGGCAGCGCCGTGACCCCCGAGATCGTCCTGCAGGTCTTCCGCTTCGGTTTCCTGCTGCTGCTGTGGCTTTTCATCTTCGCCGCGTTCCGGGTGGTGCGGGCCGACCTGTTCGGTGGCCGCACCGGGCGGGTGGCGGCCGTCCCGCCGCGCGCTGCCGCAGCGGCGGGCCGCAAGCGCGGCCACAAGGGCCCGCGCACCCTCGTGGTGACGGCCGGCCCCCTCACCGGCACCAAGATCACTCTCGGGGAGCAACCCATCCTGATCGGCCGCGCCGACGATTCCACCCTGGTGCTGACGGACGACTTCGCCAGCTCCCGCCACGCCCGCCTGACCAACCGCGGGGGTCAGTGGTACGTGGAGGATCTCGGCTCCACCAACGGCACCTACCTCGACCAGCAGCGGGTCCAGGGACCACTGCTGATCAACCCCGGCCAGCCGATCCGCATCGGCCAGACCGCACTGGAGCTGCGTACGTGAGCGAGCTTGCGAGCGAGCCATTAGGTGCAGCAGCGTCGCGAATGCAGCCGACGAGCGCCAGCGAGGAGACGGCGTGAGCGAGCTTGCGAGCGAGCCATTAGGTGCAGCAGCGTCGCGAATGCAGCCGACGAGCGCCAGCGAGGAGACGGCGTGAGCGAGCTTGCGAGCTCACCGATGAGCAACGCACCCTGGGGCACCCGCCCTCCGATCGCCACCGAGGAGGACGCATG
>JAOPUS010000361.1 GCA_025963345.1 Blastococcus sp.
CCCCGGGGTTCCGGGAACGCCGTCCACCGTTCTTGTACTCTTCTCCGGTACCACCGCACGGCGGGTTGCCCGAGTGGCCAATGGGAGCGGACTGTAAATCCGTCGGCTTAGCCTACGAAGGTTCGAATCCTTCACCCGCCACGCCTCGGTACGACGGCCCCCGACCTCGACAGGTCGGGGGCCGTCGCCGTTGTCAGGGCGCCTCTGTCAGAGGGTCGGGGCCCTCGCGCTCGCCGTCGCCGTGCGTTCGAGCTGCTCGCCGCCGAGGAACAGCCAGCCGAAGGCGATGTCGACGTACCGCGTGCAGCGGATGGTCACCTCTGCGCCGTCGGTCTCCGCCGACCACGAGTCGAGGTGCGTGCCGCCGTCGGCGAGCTGGTCGGCGACCGCCGCCTGGGCCGTGGCCCGGGTGAGCGGCAGCTGGGTGCCGACGCCGCGGGTGTAGACGACGGCCTCGTCGGTGCGGTTGGCGGCGGCGATCGCGGCGCCGTCGCAGACCGACTGCACCTCCTGCTGTTCCAGGAAGGCGTCGGAAGCGGCGATCGCCCCGAAGGCCATCAGCGCGGCCACGGTCCAGCACACGAGGACGAGGGGCAACGTCGACCCACGCTCGGCAGCTGCTGCATCCGTCCGCACGCCGGGCAGCGTAGGCAGAACGAGCCCTGTCCACCGCCTGTGGACAGGGCCTGTGGACACTGTGGACACCCGATCGGGTGGTGGCCTGCCCGGCGGAGGAGCCTGTGGACGACGCCGGCGCGGGTCCGCTCCGCGCCGCCACACTGCCCGCATGTCCATCGAGATGCCCGCGGCCGAGGTGTACGGGTTGGCGAACACGCTGCGTGGTGCGGTCGGCGACGCCGAGGACATCGGTGGCCGCCTCCGGGACACCCCGCAGGTCGGCACCGGCCTGCAGGCGGCGGTGGAGACCTTCCTGGAGAGCCACCGCGCCGCCGGTCGTGCGCTCGCCGGTGAACTCGCCTGGCTCGGCGACACCGTCGCCGCGGTGGCCGACTCGTGGCGGCACCTCGACGGCTCTCTGCTGGCCGCGCACGGGCGGGGCCGCGCCGAATGACCACCGCCATGCCGACCCCGCTCCCGCTGGACATGCCACCGGGCGATGCCGGGGCGCTGGGCGAGCTCGTCCGCGAGATCGCCGGTGCCGCCGTGTGTCTGTCGGCCGTCGACGACCGGCTCCTCGGTGCCGCCACCGTGGCGCCGGGGTGGCTGGGGGACGACGCCGCGGCGGCCGCCGCGCAGGTCGGTGCGGTCAGCGCACTGGTCAGGGCGGTCTCCGGCGCGGTGCTGCCTGCGATCGGCCGGCTGAACACCCACGCGGAGCGCGTCCTGGAGACCCGCCGGCAGGTGGCCGCCCTCGCGGCCGAGCAGCGGGAACAGTTCGCCGAGGCGTGGGGGCGGTGGGCGCAGGTGGAGAGCCTGCAGCTCCAGGTCATGACCGGTGGCCCCGACGCCCGGGCGATCGTCGAGGAGGTCGAGGCCGCAGAGGCGAGCCGTCGGAGACGGCACACGGCTCTGTTGGAAGAACTGGAGGACGACGCGGCCGCGACGGCGCGCGTCCTCGTCGACTCGTGCGCGGTGGTCGGTGGCCGCGGTGGGCCGGGTGACGCCAACCGCGTCGTCGCGTACCTCGCCGCCGAGCTGCCCGGCTGGGGGGACCAGGAGCTCGCACGCCGCGGCCGCGCGCTGGCCGAAGGCTTCACTCGCCTGCTGACGTCCGGGGAGTGGATCGGAAACGCGGACGCCTGGAACCGTCCGGCCGCAGGCGCAGCCCCGTACGCGAGGTCTACCGCTTTCGCCCAGGCGCTGCTCGGGACGCTCGGGCCGGACGGCGTTCGGGAGATGCTCGCCGTTCTCGGGAGAGCGCTCCTGGGGCCGGCGAGTGACACGGCGCGGCTCTTGGCCAGAGCGCTGGGAGCCGCGCAGAGCAGTGGCTCCTCCTCGGGTCGCCCCGACGCGGTTCTGGCGGCCGTCTACGTCGACCCCGATGATGCGGGCGTCGAGCCGGACCGGATCGCCCTGGGAATGGCGACGGTGCTCTCGGCCGGTGCAGGCAGCCGCGGTGGCGGCCTGCACCGGGCGACGGTCGTCGAGTGGGGCCGGCAGATCCTGCTGCGGGAGCAGCGGATGGGCAGAGCCATCGACCGTGGTCGGCCGATGGCACTGACCGCGCTGTCGGTGGATCCCGTGCCCGTCGTCATCTCGGCCTTGGCCCAGAGCGGTGACCCTGCCGCGGCGAGCCGGCTGCTCACCGGACGCGCCGTGTGGGAGGTGCTGCTCGCCCGGTCATGGGACGACGGCGGGTCATCTCTCTCGCAGGTCGTCGCCGCCGCCGGTACCGACGATGGTGCTGCCGGGGAGGCGGCGGTCCGCTCAGGGCTGGCAGCACTCGGTGCGGGGCTCTCGGACGGGGATCCCGACGACTGGACCGTCGATCGGGAGACGGCGGCAGGGATCTCGGCATCCATGGGGCAAGCCCTGTCGGCGCATGTCTCCGTGGTGACGGAAGCGCTGCAGGTGGGGGTCGACGGCCGGCTGACCGGGGGACGGGACGACCTCCTGAGAGGGCTCGGCTACCTCACTCTCGACAGAGGCGCGGCGGCGGCCGTCGAGCAGTCGCTCGGCAGCTGGGCCCTCGTCCAGCCGCGCGACCTCGAAGGCACTGGACCGCTGGCGCCGCTCCCGGCTGTCGCGATCCCGGGCGCCTACCTGGCGGTACAGGAGTACGGCCAGCGGTTGGCCTACGCCCTGCAGGAGTTCGAGGAGCAGGAGCGGGCGGAGGACCGGCAACTCGGGTGGGACCTCACGGCCGGGCTGGCGACGAACCTCATCCGGGGCCCGTGGGGGATCCCGGTCGGGGTGCTCGAGGGATACCTGGCCATCTGGTTGGGGTTCGACGGCACGTGGCAGAGGGGGACCGACCGGGGACTCGTCCTCGACCGCAGGGCCGCGGTGGATGCCGCGGTCGCACAACTCCCGCCGGACCGCGTGGCCGCAGCCGAGGCCGTGGCGGCCCAGGCCCGGGCGGCCTTCGACCGGACGGGTCGCGCCCTCGGGCTCATCCGGCCGCCGACATCGCCGGAGGTCGACTACACGCAGCCGTTGGTGGGCGGACTGCAGGACCTCGTGGAGGGGCGCATCGACCTGGACCGCGGCCGGGTGGGTGGTCGGCTGCGGCTTCCGCGGTGACCGCCGGGACGCTCCGGACGCCCGCCATGTCACCCGTTCGGTGACTTCTCGTCTATTTCCGACTACGGAGAGCGACGGCGCGAGGGGCCGTCACTCCATCGTGATCTTCAATGCTTGTCCAGATGGGTGACGGGAAGCAATGTCTCCAGCGCGGTCCGTACTGAACGACGCTCTGCCCCCGCGCGTAAGTGGCTGCCGCATGCCGCAGTCCGTCATGCCCAGGAGGCAATCATGGGGAGCAACGTCCAGTCTGGCCAGAGCGCAGTTCGCGGAGCCAAGTGGGGCCGCGGTGCCAAGTGGGGCCGGGGCGCCAAGTGGGGCCGTACGGTCGCTGCCTGATCCACGCATCTGTTTCATGACGCGCCACTGAGCGCGTGACGTCGGGGCAGTCGGTCTTCGGACCGGCTGCCCCGACTCGTTTCTGCACCGGCCCGACGCGACTGCCCCCAAGGGGTCGAACAGCCTCGCCGGGGGGCGCTCCGCTGTTAGCCTCGGCGCCGCCCGTCTTCCCCACGAAATGCAGGTAGCAGTGGCCGAGTTGGACGACCGCGTGCCACGTCGGCCGCTGACCTTCCTGAGTCAGTGGACCGTGGCCTGGATCGGGATAGCCGTTGCGATCCCGGTCGCTCTCTGGGCGCTCGTCCCGATGAGCCGGCCGATCGACGTACCGCTGCTGATCGCCGCATTCCTGGGGCTGGTGGCCGCGGAATCGTTCAATGTCCAGTTCGAGTTCCGAAAGCAGAGCTTCTCCTGGTCGCCCAGCGAACTCGCCTTCGTGATGGCACTCGTGGCCATCGGTGGTTCCTGGACCGCCGTTGCCTGGGCCGCCGCGGTCGGTGTGACCGTCCTGGCGCAGGGCTACCCGCGCCCGAAGGCCGTCTTCAACGTCACCGTCGTCGTGCTCGAGGTCTGCGCCGCCGTCGGCGTGCTCCGGCTGCTGCCGGCCGGCGACATCGTCGAGCCGGTCACCTGGTTCTCCTACCTGATCGCCGTCCTGGTCGCGAGCATGGTCGGCGCCGCGCTCATCGCCGGCGCCATCAGTGCCACGCAGGGCTATCCCGGTCGCATGCTCTGGGCAAGCCTGCTCGTCCCGGTCGTGCTGGTCGGCCCGGTGTCGGTCCTCGTCGGTCTCGCCGTTCTGTTGCTGGTCAGCGTGACCCCGTGGGCCTGGCTGCTCATCGCGCCGCTCCTCGGCGCTCTTGCGCTCGTGTACCGGCGCTTCGGCTCGGTGACCCGCGAGGGGCACAGCGTGGAGCGCGTCTACGACTTCGCCCGCCGGGTGGAGCAGGTCTCCCCGGACGAGGCCGGCACCCGGCAGATCGTCCAGGCCGTCCGGGAACTGCTCAACGCCGAGCGGGTGGCGCTCTGGCTGCCGCCCTACCTCGACGAGGAACCGCGCCTGGTCGTCTCCGCCGAGAACGGGGCGGTCTGGTACGACGGCCCCGGCGACCCGGACGACGTGTTCCGCCGTCGCGCGGTGACCTCCGACGAGGGGCCGCTCCTGGTCTCCCTGGCGCGCGCCGACAGCGACGAGATCGCCGCCCTCGCCCGGCGCGGGGTCTCCGACCTGCTGGGGGCGCCGGTGATGACCGCTGCGGGGGAGCCTGGCTACCTGGAGGTATGCGACCGCCGCAGCGACATCGTCTCCTTCGCCGACAGCGACCGCGCCGCGCTGGATTCCATGCTGACCCACGTCAACGCGGCGATCCGACACCAGCAGCTGCTGACCCAGATCCGCTACGACGCCGACCACGACCGGCTGACCGGACTGCCCAACCGCCAGCGCCTGGCCGCCGAGATCGACCATCTCCTCGCCGAGGACCCCGTGGCCGCACGCGCCGGCCTGATCCTGGCCGCCCTCGGCAACTACACCGAGGTCACCGACACCCTCGGGCACGCGGCCAGCGACGAGCTGCTGCTGGTCACCGCCGGCCTGCTGCGCGAGCACGCCCCCCCGCAGGCGCTGCTGGCGCGGATGGAGGGCGAGCAGTTCGCCGTCCTGCTGCCGGGGCTGTCCCTGGCCGCCACCGAGCGCGCCGCGCGGCGGCTGCGCGAGGCCGCCTCGACCCGCTCGCGCGTCGCCGGCCTGGACCTCGAGGTCACGCTGACCATCGGGGTCGCCGCCGCGCCGGTGCACGGCACCGACGCCGGAATGCTCATGCAGCGCGCCGATGTCGCACTGCTCGCCGCGGCCGGCTCCGGCGGGGTCGCGAGCTACCACCCCGTCCTCGACCAGCAGAGCCTCCGTCGCCTGCAGCTGGGCACCGAGCTCGAGCAGGCGATGGCCGACGGGCAGATCAGCGTCGTCTTCCAGCCCATCATCGACGCCCAGACCTCCGACATCGTCTCCGTGGAGACGCTGGTGCGCTGGGCCCATCCGCGGTACGGCTCGATCCCGCCCGACGACTTCATCCACCTCGCCGAGCAGATCGGCCGGATCGGCGCGGTGACCGACCACGTCCTGGACCTGGCGCTGGCCCGGTGTCGGCGCTGGCTGGACCAGGACATCGCGCTGTCGGTGGCGGTGAACCTCTCGGTGCACTGCCTCACAGAGCCCGACCTGGTGTCCCGGGTCCGGCGTGCCCTGCAGCGCCACGGCGTGCCCGGTGAGCTGCTCACCCTGGAGCTGACCGAGGGCAGCGTCGTCGACGACTCGGTGCGCGACAGCAGCGTGCTGGGCGACCTCCACGCGCTCGGGCTGCGGCTGTCCATGGACGACTTCGGCACCGGGTACTCCTCGCTGTCCCAGCTCCGGCAGCTGCCGATCGACGAGGTCAAGATCGACAAGTCCTTCGTGCTCGGCATGTCGACCAGCCAGGGGGAGTCCTTCATCGCCCGCTCGATCATCGAGCTGGCGCACAACCTCGGCTTGCGCGTCGTGGCCGAGGGCGTCGAGGACGAGCTGACCCGCAACCTGCTGGCCGAGATGGGCTGCGACAAGCTGCAGGGTTTCCTGGTCAGCCGGCCGCTGCCTGACGACCGGCTCGAGACCTGGCTGCTCGCCCGCACCGGCGTCCGCTCCGCCGGGCCCGGTGCCACCCACCGGCGGCTGTTCGTGCGCACCTGAGGAAGGACCTCCCTGCCCCCCGCCGCTCGCAGGCTCGCGGCGGGTCCCTGCAGGCAGGCCGACGGGCTCAGGTACAGTTTCCAGCGGTCCGACCACGCCCCTTTAGCTCAGTCGGCAGAGCGTCTCCATGGTAAGGAGAAGGTCTACGGTTCGATTCCGTAAAGGGGCTCTGAAACACAAGAGCTGACCGGCCGGTCCAGTCGAGAGACCGGGCCGAAAGGTCATCCCGGCGGTGTAGCTCAGCCTGGTAGAGCAAGCGGCTCATAATCGCTGTGTCACCGGTTCAAGTCCGGTCACCGCTACTCCCGACGGACCCCGGATACCGGGGTCCGTCACCGTGTCGGCATCCGCCGCCGCGGTCGCACAAGGCTAGGAGCACTCACGTGGCAGCCACCGACGTCCGTCCGAAGATCACCCTGGCGTGCCAGGAGTGCAAGAACCGCAACTACATCACCCGCAAGAACCGGCGGAACGACCCCGACCGGCTCGAGCTGAAGAAGTACTGCCCGCGGGAGCGCAAGCACACGCTGCACCGCGAGACCCGCTGACCTAGTCAGCCGCAGACGCGAGAGGGCGGGAGCATGGCGCTGGACCGGGAACTGGTCGGGCGCAGCTACCCGCCCTCCGCCGTCTACGAGGTCGGCCGGGCGAAGATCGCCGAGTTCGCCGCAGCGATCGGTGAGGACGACCCGGTCCACCGCGACGCCGACGCCGCCCGCGCGGCCGGTCACCCCGACGTCATCGCCCCGCCGACTTTCGCGATCGTGGTCAGCCTCGAGGCCGCGTTCGTGGTTCTGAGTGATCCCGAGGTCTCCCTCGACTACAGCCGGGTGGTGCATGGCGAACAGAAGTTCACCCATCACCGGCCCATCTGCGCCGGGGACAGGCTGGTGGCCACCACGACGATCGACGCGGTCCGCAGCGTGGCCGGCAACGACCTGCTGACCACGCGGGTCGACCTCGCCACCGAGGACGGCGAAGCCGTCTGCACCGCCACCTCGATGCTCGTCGCCCGCGGCACCGCATGAGCCTGCGCAGCGCAACGGACGTCGCCGTCGGCACCGAACTCCCCGAGCAGGTCCTCCGCGTCACCCGGGCCGACCTGGTCCGCTACGCGGGCGCTTCCGGCGACTTCAATCCGATCCACTGGAACGACCGGGTGGCCACCGAGGTCGGACTGCCCGGCGTGATCGCGCACGGCATGTTCACGATGGCCCTGGCCTCCCGCGTGGTCACGAGCTGGGCGGGCAACCCGGGCGCACTGGTCGAGTACCACGTCCGCTTCGGCCGGCCGGTCGTCGTCCCGGACGACGACGCCGGTGCCGAGGTGACCGTCCGCGGCAAGGTCGGTGCCCTGCTGGAGGACGGCCGGGTGCGCGTCGACCTCACCGTGACCACCGACGGCGAGAAGGTCCTCTCCCTGGCGCGCGCGATCGTCCGTCTGGCATGAGCGCGGCGCGGCGGGCCGCAGCGGCCGCTGCCGGAGTGCTGCTCCTTGCCGGCTGCACCTCCTTCGCCGACAGGGGGACCGCGCAGGACGCGGCGCCCACCACCGCAGTCCCCGACGAGGCCCCGGCGGGCGGCTGCCCGGCCGAGCGGGCGCGCCCCGACCCCGACCGGCCGGTGGTGAGCCTGGACTTCCGCCTCGAGGACGACCGTGTGACCGTCACCGGCACCGAGACGGTCGTCTTCACCCCGGACCGCCGCGTCGGCGAACTCGTGTTCCGGCTGGTCCCCAACGGTCCCGACTCCGCGCCCGCGGGCAACCGCCTCGTCGTCGACGACGTCCGGGGGGACGACGTGGCCGACGGCCGCTACGAGGCTGCCGGGGCGGCCGATCCGGGCGGCCTCTACGTCGTGACGCTCGACCACGCCCTGGGCGCCGGCGGCTCCACCGAGGTCGAACTCCACTTCACGCTGACCCTCGGCCGGCGCGGCTTCGACCGATTCGGCGCCGACGAGGGCGTCTCCTGGTGGGCCAGCGGCGCGCCGCTGCTGGCCTGGGAGCCGGGGATCGGCTGGGCGGAGGACCCGTTCGTCGACCTGGGCGGGGAGACCACGACCAGCCCGGCCATGGACACCTCGGTCACCGTCTCGGCGCCGGAGGACCTCACGGTCCTGATGACGGGGGCGCGGGCGGAGCCGTCGGCCGCGCAGGACGGCCGCCGCACCTGGACCTCGACCGAGCCGGTCGCCCGTGACGTCGGGGTCGCCGCCGGCCTGTTCACCACCGAGCAGGCGACCACGCCTGACGGGGTGGCCGTCACCGTCGGCGTCCTGCCCGGCGGCGAGCTGCCGGTCGCACAGCTCGCGGAGTGGACGACGGCCGCGATCGCCGACCTCGAGGCGCACGTGGGGCCCTTCCCGTACCGCACGCTGACGGTGGCCCTGCTGCCCGACTACGGGGGCGGGATCGAGTACCCGAGCATGATCTTCGAGGCCACCCCGAGCCGGCCGGTACTCGTGCACGAGGTCGCGCACATGTGGTTCTACGGGATGGTCGGCAACTCGCAGTTCCGCGACCCGTGGCTCGACGAGGCGTTCGCCACCTGGGCCGAGGCCGTCGTCGACGAGCAGTCGGCCTTCGGGGACCAGGCCGCGCTCCAGATGCCCGGCGAGGTCGGCGGGTCGATGGCCGACTTCGCCGACGACGGCACGTACTTCGACGTGGTCTACGGCAAAGGGGGGGCGGCGCTCCTGGCCGCGCGCGAGGCCGCCGGCCCGGAGGCCTTCGACGCCGCGATCCGCTGCTACGCCGACGCCAACGCGTGGTCGATCGCGACCCCGGAGGACGTCGCCGCCGCGCTGGCCGGCCTCCCCGGAGCCGTCGACGCGCTGGTCGACGCACAGGCCCTCGGGAAGGACGACCTGCCCCGCTAGGCCCCGTCCCGGGGCCCGGCCCGAGCTTGCGAGGGGCGGGGAGGACGGGGTCCTTATTCCGCCGAGCCCAGCAGCCGCTGCATGCGCGTGACGCCCTCGACCAGGTCGTCGTCCCCCAGCGCGTAGGACATCCGCACGTAGCCGGGGGTCCCGAAGGCCTCGCCGGGGACGACGGCCACCTCGGCCTCCTCCAGGATCAGCCCGGCGAGCTCCGCGCTGGTCTCCGCCGTCCGGCCCGCGATCGGCCGGCCCAGCAGGCCCTTGACGGACGGGTAGACGTAGAACGCGCCCTGCGGCTCCGGGCAGGCGATGCCCGGGATCTCCCGCAGCATGGACACGATCGTCTGCCGCCGCCGGTCGAAGGCCTCGCGCATGGTCGCCACCGCCGACAGGTCGCCGGTCAGCGCGGCCACGGCCGCGGCCTGGGAGACGTTCGCGACGTTGGACGTGGCGTGCGACTGCAGGTTGGTCGCGGCCCTGACGATGTCGGCGGGGCCGAGGATCCAGCCCACGCGCCAGCCGGTCATCGCGTAGGTCTTGGCCACGCCGTTGACGACGACACAGCGGTCGGCCAACTCGGGCACGACCACGGGCATCGAGGGGGCCGTGACGCCGCCGTAGGTGAGGTGCTCGTAGATCTCGTCGGTCAGCACCCAGAGTCCGGCCTCCAGCGCCCAGCGGCCGATCTCCTCGACCTGCTCGGCCGGGTAGACCGCTCCGGTGGGGTTGGACGGTGAGCAGAAGAGCAGGACCTTCGTGCGGGGCGTGCGCGCGGCCTCGAGCTGGGCGGCCGAGACGAGGTATCCGCTCTGCTCGTCGGCGACCACAGGCACCGGCACGCCACCGGCCAGTCGGATGGCCTCCGGGTACGTCGTCCAGTAGGGGGCGGGCACCAGCACCTCGTCGCCCGGGTCGAGCATCGTGGCGAAGGCCTCGTAGACCGCCTGCTTGCCCCCATTGGTGACCAGGACGTTGGCGGCCGTGGCCTGCAGGCCGGAGTCGCGCGCCGTCTTGGCGACGATCGCCTCCTTGAGCGCGGGCAGCCCGCCGGCCGGTGTGTAGCGGTGCATCGCCGGCTGGCGGCAGGCCGTGATCGCGGCCTCGACGATGTAGTCCGGGGTCGCGAAGTCCGGTTCGCCGGCACCGAAGCCGATCACCGGCTTGCCGGCGGCCTTCAGGGCCTTGGCCTTGGCGTCGACGGCCAGGGTTGCGGACTCGCTGATCGCGGCGATCCGGCGGGAGATGCGCCGTTCGGCGGGCGGTACGGCGCCCACGGCCGGTGCGTCGATGGCGGAGGACTCCGAGGAGACGGCGGTCATGGCCCCCATGGTGTCAAAGACGGCGCAGCCGGACATGGGCTACTGCGTCCGACGGGGTGAACTCCACGCACGACCAGCCGTCGAGTACGTCGCCGAGGCCCTCGAACAGCCGCTCCCCGCTGGCCAGGAGCACCGGGACGACGGCGAGGTGGAGTTCGTCCAGCAGGCCCGCGCGCAGGTACTGCTGCACGGTCGCGACTCCGCCGCCCAGGCGTACCGACTGCCCGTCCGCAGCGTCCCGTGCCCGTTCCAGCGCCGCCTCGATGCCGTCGGTCACGAAGTGGAAGGTGGTGCCGCCGGCCATGGGAAGCGGCGGCCGCGCGTGGTGGGTGAGCACGCAGACGTCGTGGTGGAAGGGCGGCTCGGCACCCCACCAGCCGGTCCAGTCGGCGGAGTCCGCCCATTCGCTGCGGACGGGACCGAACATGTTGCGGCCCATGATCGTGGCGCCGACGCCGTCCTCCCCGCGGAGGATGAAAGCGTCGTCGACGTCGGTACGGTCCCTGCCGTCCGGGAAGACCCACTCGTGCAGCCGGTGGCCGCCGACGCCGAGCGGGTGCTCGAGGCTCTGGCCCGGTCCCGCGGCGAAGCCGTCCAGCGAGATCGAGAAGGTGTGCACGCGCAGTTCGGTCATGCAGGGAGGACCGTGCCGGCTCCGGCAACTCATCGGCCGGGTGGGGGACCGGTGGGACGTTGGCTCGGCGGGGGCGCGGTCCCGTACACTGGCCTACCTGGGGCAGCTGACCCCGCCACCGGCGTGCCCCGGGAACGTCTCCGAGGATCCGCGCTGCCGTGGTGAGGCGGCCGTCCCGGGCCCCGGCCAGGGCACTAGGGGTGTAGCTCAATTGGCAGAGCAGCGGTCTCCAAAACCGCAGGCTGCAGGTTCAAGTCCTGCCACCCCTGCCACTGCACGGAAGTAACCGACCACCCGGCCGCTCACGCGAGCGGCCGGCACCACGAGGCGAGCGAGGCGCAGTGAGCGACGAGAAGCCGGGACGCGAGGACGGCGCACGTGACGTCCCCGACGCCGAGCTGACCGACGAGCAGCTCGACGCCGAGGCCCCCGGGGTCGACGACGCCGGTGAGCTCGAGGCCGCGGAGGACGAGATCGCCGCCGAGGCAGAGGCCGACGAGGACAAGGTCGTGGCGGGCGGCGGGGAGAACCGATCGCGGCGCCGGCGGGGACGCATCACGGCCGCCGACGACGACGACGAGGAGTCGGTGGCGACGCGGAGCCGCCGTGCCGCCCGCTCGGCCTCGACGCCCGCTGTCCGCGAGGGTGGCGGCACGCGTTCCCGGGCCGCCGCGGAGCGGGCGCGCGCCGACGGCGCCCGCCAGAAGCGCTCCCTGGCCCGGTTCCTGCGCGAGGTCGTGGCCGAGCTGCGCAAGGTCATCTGGCCCGGCCGCCGCGAGCTGATCACCTACACGACGGTGGTCATCGTCTTCGTCGCGTTCATCGTCGCGCTGGTGGCCGGCCTCGACCTGCTCTTCGCCAAGGGCGTGATCGCCGTCTTCGGCTGATCCCCGCCCCGCCTGAACGCACCATGACAAGGAAGAGACACCTGTGACCGACCCCCGCGAGCCCTTCGAGACCGACAGCCCGGTCGAAGGCGCTGCCACCGACCTCGACGACGCCCGCATGGACGAGCCCGGCGCGGTCGACCTCGAGACCGGTGCCGGTGAGACCGGCGCTGCCGAGAGCTCCAGCGACACCGCCGACCTCGCCGCAGGCGCCCTGATCTCTGATGGCGAGGTCGCCGACGTGGCCCCCGAGATCGAGAGCGGCGACCCCGACACCCTCGCCTCCGACCCGCTCGCCGCGCCGGCGCCCGACTCCGACCAGCCCGAGGCCGCCCCGGCCGAGGAGGAGGACGAGGACCCGGCCGAGGCGATGAAGAAGGCGCTGCGGATCGCCCCCGGCGACTGGTACGTCGTGCACTCCTACGCCGGCTACGAGAACAAGGTGAAGACCAACCTCGAGG
>JAOPUS010000375.1 GCA_025963345.1 Blastococcus sp.
TCGACAGCCGCGACAAGGACCCACGCACGAGCCTGCACCTCGACGAGGTGGCCACCCCGGAGCTCGGCCCGGGCGAGGCGGTGATCGCCGTGATGGCGTCCGCCATCAACTTCAACACGGTCTGGACCTCGATCTTCGAGCCGGTCTCGACCTTCGGCTTCCTGGAGCGCTACGGGCGGGTGAACGACCTCACCAGGCGGCACGACCTGCCGTACCACGTGGTGGGCTCCGACCTGGCCGGCGTCGTGCTGCAGGTGGGCCCGGGCGTCAACAGGTGGAAGCCCGGCGACGAGGTCGTGGCGCACTGCCTGTCGGTCGAGCTCGAGGACCCGGCCGGCCACGACGACACGATGTTGGATCCCCAGCAGCGGATCTGGGGCTTCGAGACCAACTTCGGCGGCCTGGCCGACCTCGCGCTGGTCAAGAGCAACCAGCTGATGCCCAAGCCCGGTCACCTGACCTGGGAGGAGGCGGCCAGCCCGGGGTTGGTCAACTCCACCGCCTACCGGCAGCTGGTCAGCCACAACGGCGCGAACATGAAGCAGGGCGACGTCGTCCTGATCTGGGGCGCGTCCGGCGGCCTCGGCTCCTACGCCACCCAGATGGCGCTCAACGGCGGCGCGATCCCGGTCTGCGTCGTCAGCAGCCCGGAGAAGGCCGAGATCGTGCGCTCGATGGGCGCCGACCTGGTCATCGACCGCTCCGCCGAGGGCTACACGTTCTGGAAGGACGAGAACACCCAGGACCCCAAGGAGTGGCAGCGGCTCGGGAAGAAGATCCGCGAGCTGACCGGTGGGGAGGACGTCGACATCGTCTTCGAGCACCCGGGCCGGGAGACCTTCGGCGCCAGTGTGTACGTCGCCAAGCGCGGCGGCACGATCGTCACCTGCGCCTCGACCAGCGGCTTCATGCACCAGTACGACAACCGCTACCTGTGGATGAACCTCAAGCGGATCATCGGCTCGCACTTCGCCAACTACAAGGAGGCGTGGGAGGCCAACCGGCTCATCGACAAGGGCCTGGTGCACCCCACGCTGTCGAAGGTCTACTCGATGGAGGACGTCGGGCAGGCCGCCTACGACGTGCACCGCAACCTGCACCAGGGCAAGGTCGGCGTGCTGACCCTCGCCCCCGAGGAGGGGCTGGGCGTGCGCGACCCCGAGAAGCGCGCGAAGCACCTGACCGCCATCAACCGCTTCCGCGGGGTCTGAGCGTCTCCTCGCGGGGGTCCGGCCGACGGGTCGGACTCCCGCGAGGCCGTGTCGCGGTCCGGGCCCGGAAGTGGCACAGCTTGTCCCACTGGTTCCGACAATCGCCCCGACACGCTGACGAGTGTTTGAGCGTCTGCGAGGATGACTACATGACCGACCCCCGCCACGAATCGCTGCCGATGCACGAGGCTCAGCACTCGTTCGACGTAGTGCTGCGGGGGTATGACCGCAGTCAGGTCGCCGACACGATCGAACGGCTCGAGGCAGACTTCCGGATCGCGCTCGCCGACCGCGACGCCGCCGTCTCCCGGTCCTCCGACATGGCCGGCCAGCTGTCGGCGCTGCACGGCGAGATCGAAGCGCTGCGCCGCAAGGCCGCCACCGCCTCGGCCCCCACGTTCGAGAACATCAGCGAGCGCATCCAGCACATGCTGCAGCTCGCCGATGAGGAGGCCGGGGAGATCCGCCGCGCCGCCGAGGTCGACGCGCACGCGGTCCGCGAGCAGACCGCCGCCGAGGAGCGCGCGCTGATGGAGCGGCACGCGGCGGGCCAGGCCGAGGTCGAGCGGATGATCGCCGAGGCGCGCCAGAACGCCGAGCAGATCGCGCAGAAGGCACAGCAGCGCGCCGACGAGCTCGTCGCCAAGGCACAGGAGCGGGTGGCCCGGCTCGACGCCGAGTCGCAGGCCCGCCGGGCCAAGGTCGAGGAGGACTTCGACATCGCCCAGCGGTCCCGCCGCGCCGAGGCCGCCCGCAACGAGGAGGACCGCGAGCGCGTGTCCACCGAGGCCGCCCGGCAGCGGATCGCCGCCGCCGAGCAGCACTCCGCGCAGCTGGTCGCCGAGGCGGAGGCCAAGGCCGAGGCCATCCGCAGCATCCGCGACGAGCTCACCGGCCGACTGCTGCAGGCCCGTCAGCTGCTCACCTCGCTCCCCGACCTGGGCGACCGGCCGCAGCAGTCCGAGGCATCTGCGGCAACCCAGGCCGCAACCCCGGCCCCGGAGGCCGAGCGGCGCCCGCAGCCGACCCCGCAGGCCGCTGCGCCGGCACCGGCCACTCAGCCCGCTGCCCCGCCCGCATCGCAGGCGGTCCGGGCCGAGGGCGAGGCCGCTGCGGCCCGTCAGCCCACGCGCTCCGCGGAGCCCGCGACCCGCCAGCTCCCGATGCCCCCGCGGGCCAACGGCACCGGCTCCACCGCCGCTCCGGTCGGCCCGACGACCCAGGCGATCGACGCACCGGTCGGCCAGGGGCGTCCCTGAGCTCAGCACTGAACTCAGCAGCCCTGGACCCAGGAACGCCGGGAGCAGCCCGCACGTCGCCGGACCGGACGGTCCGTCCGGCGCGCGGGCTGTTCGTTGTGCTGCTCTGTGCGGCCGTCGGGGTGCTCGTCGGCGCGCTGGGGATCCCGCACGCCGCGGCCGACGACGCCGTCGGGCTCCTGCGCATCGCGCACCTCTCCCCCGACACCCCTGCCGTGGACGTCGCACTCAGCCCACTCCATGCGGGTGACGGCGCTCCCCTCACCGATCCGGGGCCGGATGTCGCCACCGGCCTCGGCTACGGCGACGTCAGCGCGTTCGCCGACGTACGCCCCGGCAGCTACGCCGTCAGCCTCCGGGCCGCGGGGACCGGCCACGGCACGCCTCCGGTCCTGACCGCCCGTGTCGACGTCCCCGCCGGCGAGGCCCGCACCGTCGCGGTCACCGGCCTGTTCGCCGATCTCGGACTGGAGTCCCTCCCCGACGACCTCAGTGCTCCCCCGGCCGGGTCGGCCCGGGTGCGCGTGCTGTCGGCGGCATCCGGGATCCGGTCGGTGGACGTCGGCCTGGAGGGCGGACCGGCGCTCGCGACCGCCCTGCCCTTCGGCGGGGCGGGCAGCCCGGTCGTCGTTCCGCCCGGCCCGACGATCGTGTGGGTCGACGGCGCGCCCGGCAGCGCCACCGCGCTGCCGGTGACCTGGACGCCTGGCTCGATCACCACGCTGCTCGTCCTCGATGCCCCGGGGGGCGGCCTGACCGTTCGGCTTGTGCTCGACGCCGCGGGACCGGCGGTGGTGCCCACCGGTGCCGTCGAGGCGGGCGGAGGCGGCGGCGCGGGACTCCCGGCCGCCCTCCCCTGGACGCTCGCCACGGCCATCGCGCTGGCCGCGGTGTCGCGGCGCGGCCGGGTGCTGGCGGTCGTCGCCACGGCCGTCCTCGTTGCCGCGCCC
>JAOPUS010000396.1 GCA_025963345.1 Blastococcus sp.
GCGAAGACGAACGGCAGCTTCTCGCGGAACGCGTGCCATGACGGCACGGCTGTGTTCGCCAGGAGCACCGCCGTGTAGGTGGTCATCGGCGCGCCGAACAGCGCCGACACGACACCACCGAACCGCTTCAGCCGCGGAAACCAGCCCAGCAGCTCCACCGCGGCCGTCGCGCCGGCCGCCGCGCTGAACGGCGACAGGATGTACGTGCCCACCGACAACGCCGACGTCGGCTTGAAGACCCGCAGCATGTGCAGGAACCGCTCGGGCCGGCCCAGGTCGTGCACCAGGAAGGCCACCGAGGCGATCGACCCGCCCCCGGCCACCAGCCGGGCGACGCGGGTCAGCGTCGGCCGGCCGCTGAGATCGGCCATCGCGCCGAGGACCGACGAGGTGCCGGCCGCTCCCCCGAGGAACAGGTACAGCGGCACATCCGGCGTCTTCCACACCGGCGGCTTGATGATCGGGCGGCCGTAGTACGACGTGAACTCGGCGTCGTCGACCATCGCCGCCTCGCCGACGGCCCGGCGGCCGCTCCGGCGGCGCCGCTTCGGGCCCCTGACGGCGCCCCCTCCGTCGGCCCGGCGCCAGCCCGCGCCCGGCGTCGCCACTCCCTCTGTCATGCCCTCACCGCTTCCGCGAGCCGAGGACGGCCGACAACGCGATCCCGACGACCATCGCGGCCCCCGTGGCCGCGGCCTTCCACATCGCCGGCAGATCGCGAGCCGGCACGACCGGGTCCGGCGGCAGCCCGTAGACCTCGGGCTCGTCGAGCAGCAGGAAGAACGCCCCGTTGCCGCCGACGCCGTCGTTCTCGTCGCGTCCGTACAGCCGCGCGGTCTCCACGCCCTGCGACTGCAGCGTCGCCAGCCGGGCATCCGCCCGCGCCTGGAGCTCGTCGAGGTCGCCGAACTGGATCGACTGTGTGGGGCACGCGGTCGCGCAGGCGGGCATCAGCCCGTCGGTCAGCCGGTCGTAGCACAGCGTGCACTTGAAGACCCGGCCGTCGCTCTTGCGCTGGTCGATGACGCCGTACGGGCACGAGGGCACGCAGTAGCCGCAGCCGTTGCAGATGTCGTCCTGGACGACGACCGTGCCGAACTCGGTGCGGAACAAGGCCCCCGTCGGACAGGCATCGAGGCAGCCGGCGTGCGTGCAGTGCTTGCAGACGTCCGAGGACATCAGCCAGCGGATCTCCCGGTCCCCCGACTGCGTGGTCTGCGGGTCGAACTCCTCGAGCGCCTCCGCGTTGAGCACGCTGGCCTGCGCCTTGGCCAGGCTGTCGGCGTCCCGCAGGTCGACGTCGGGGTCCGGCGTCTCCTGCCGGGCACCGGGCAGGCCGACGCCGGGCATCGGCAGGTCGACCGTGCGCGACTGCTCGATGAAGGCCACGTGCCGCCAGGTGTTGGCGCTCAGCTGGCCGGTGTTGTCGAAGGACATCCCGGTCAGGCCGATGACGTCCTCCCGGCCGTGGGCGTCGTCCATCGGGAGCGTGTTCCACTCCTTGCACGCCACCTCGCACGCCTTGCAGCCGATGCAGACCGACGTGTCGGTGAAGAAACCCACCCGCGGCGGGTGATCCGGCTCGTAGCCGTCCGCCCGCTGGACGTCGGGCAGCGGCCCGTACAGCCGGTTCTTCAGATCGTTCTCTTGCAGAGCTGGACTCGCCGAGCTCACCGTCGTCATGTCCGCTCCTCCGTCGCCGTGCCAGATCCCACGAAAGCCGTCAGTCCTCTTCTGCCGGAGCCCGACCGCCGACGGGGATGACGCCCGAGCCGACGCCGGCCCGCCGCCGGTACTCCTCGAGGAAGGCCACCAGCTCCGGGCCGCGCGGACGCCGTCCGGGCCGGATGTCGCAGGTCGAGGCCTTGCTCTCCTGGATGTGGGTGTTGGGATCCAGCACCACGCCCAACAAGTCGTTCCCCGGGTCGCCGGTCGAGATACCCCGCGAACCCCAGTGGTACGGGACACCGACCTGGTGCACGATCCGCCCGCCCGACAGCCGCAGCGGACGCATCCGCTCGGTCACCAGTACCCGTGCCTCCACGGCCGCCCGGGCGCTGATCACCGTCGCCCAGCCCGCATGCTCCAGGCCCCGTTCCTCGGCCAGCTGCGGGCTCACCTCCACGAAGAACTCCGGCTGCAGCTCCGCGAGGTAGGGCAGCGTGCGGCTCATCGCACCCGCCGTGTGGTGCTCGGTGAGCCGATAGGTGGTGAAGGCGTAGGGGAAGACGTCGCTGTTCGGCGGGTGAACCCGGTTCCACGGCGCCCGGATCTCCTCCCTGGCCGGGTTCGACTGGACGCCGTAGAGCGGGTTCTCCATGGGAGATTCCGCCGGCTCGTAGTGCGCGGGCAGCGGCCCGTCGACGACGCCCTTGGGCGCGAACAACCAGGCCTTGCCATCGCTCTGCATCACGAACGGGTCGGCACCGCCGATCGCGTCCTGCGCCCTCGCGTCATCCGGCGGCACGTAGTCCGGCCGCTTCGTGGGCTCGAAGTCCGGTACGTCCTCACCGGTCCAGCGACCGGCCTCCTCGTCCCACCAGACGTACTTCTTCCGCTCGCTCCACGGCCTGCCCTCCGGGTCCGCCGAGGCGCGGTTGTAGAGGATCCGCCGGTTCAGCGGCCAGGCCCAGCCCCACTCGAGGGCCACCTCGTTCTGCTCCTGGCGCGGCTTGCGACGCCTGGCCTGGTTGACCTCGTCGGCGTAGACGCCGCAGTAGATCCAGCAGCCGCTGGACGTCGAGCCGTCGTCCTTCATCTGCATGTAGCTCGACAGCGCGCGGCCGTCCGGGCCCACCCCGTTGATCTCGCGCAGCACCGCCGCGGCGTCCGGGTCCGCCGTCTCGCCGAGCGTCGGGTAATCCCAGGTCAGGTCGAGCAACGGACGGTCCCGCGGGTCGGTGGAGTCCTTCAGCCGCTCCCGCAGGATCCGGCCCAGGTGGTAGTAGAACCACAGGTCGCTGCGGGCGTCGCCCGGCGGTTCGACGGCCTTGTCCCGCCACTGCAGCATCCGCTGGGTCTGGGTGAAGGTCCCTTCCTTCTCGACGTGCGAGGCGGCCGGCATGAGGAAGACCTCGGTGCCGATCTCCTCGGTGACCAGCTCGCCGGTCTCGATCTCCGGCGCGTCCTGCCAGAAGGTGGCCGACTCGATCATCTGCAGGTCGCGGACGACGAGCCACTCGAGGTTGGCCAGACCCAAGCGATTCATGCGCGCGTTGGGGTGGCCCACCGCCGGGTTCTCCCCCACCAGGAAGTAACCGGGCACCTTGCCCGCGATCATGTCGCGGACCGTGATGTAGGAGCTGTGGTTGCCGTCGATCCGGGGCAGGTAGTCGAAGCAGAAATCGTTCTCCGGCCGGGCCGCGTCGCCCCACCAGGCCTTGAGCAGGCTGACCATGTACGAGCGCTGATTGCCCCAGAAGCCACCGGTGCCGGCGGCCTCGGCGGTGTAGTGGTCCAGCGACTCGTGCTGGTGGGCGTGCGGCATCGGCAGGTAGCCGGGCAGCAGGTTGAACAGCGTCGGGATGTCGGTGGAGCCCTGGATGCTCGCGTGCCCGCGCAGCGCCATGATGCCGCCGCCCGGGCGGCCGATGTTGCCCAGCAGCGCCTGCAGGATCGACGCCGTCCGGATGTACTGCGCGCCCACGGTGTGCTGCGTCCAGCCGACCGAGTACACCCAGGCGGTCGTCCGCTCCCGGCCACTGTTGGCCGATACCCACTCGGCCACCTTGAGGAAGACCTCCGGCTCGATGCCGCAGACCTCGGCCACCATGTCCGGCGTGTACCGGGCGTAGTGCCGCTTGAGGATCTGGAACACCGAGCGCGGGTGCTGCAGCGTCTCGTCCCGCTTGCCCTTGCCGTGAAGCGGCGGTCCACCGGAACCGGCGGCCTCCGCCCGGCCGGCCTGCCGCACCGGCTCGGACTGCGACCCCCGCTCCTGCGCCTGAGCGTGGCCCGGCCGGTCCTCGGCGATCCCGTCACCGTCGCCGTCCTGCTCGTACTGCCAGCTCGCCTGGTCGTACTGCCGCGTCTCCGGATCGAAGCCGGAGAACAGTCCGTCGAGGTCCTCGGTGTCCTGGAAGTCCTCGTTCACCAGGTTCGCGGCGTTCGTGTACGCGACCACGTACTCCGGGAAGAACAGGTCATTGCTGAGGACGTGGTTGATCAGCGCGCCGAGGAAGACGATGTCCGAGCCCACGCGCAGCGGCACGTGCAGGTCGGCGACCGCGCTGGTTCGGGTGAACCGCGGGTCGATGTGGATCACCTTCGCGCCGCGCGCCTTGGCCTCGGTCACCCACTGGAAGCCCACCGGGTGGCACTCGGCCATGTTCGAACCCTCGATGACGATGCAGTCGGAGTTCGCGAGGTCCTGCTGGGTGTTCGTGGCAC
>JAOPUS010000423.1 GCA_025963345.1 Blastococcus sp.
CGGTCTCAGAGACCTGCAGGAATGCTCTCCGCGGCCGGACGACGGCCACCGGCCCGGGCGTGTCGCAGGCTGTCGGCGGTGAACACCGCCAGGGCCACCCAGACGATCACGAAACCGGCCAGCCGCGCGGGCGGCATGGGCTCGTCGTAGACGAACACCCCGATCGCCAACTGCATCAACGGGGTCAGGTACTGCAGCAGCCCCACCGTCGACAAAGGGATCCGGCGGGCCGCGGCGGCGAACAGCAGCAGCGGAACCGCGGTGGCCACCCCCGAGCTCACCAGGAGCAGCGCGTGGCCCGTGCCGGCGTTCCCGAGGGTCCCGTCGCCGCCGGAGTGCAGGACCGCCAGCACGATGACGGCCGGGACGGCGACCAGCGCCGTCTCGACGAACAGGCCGGGGGCGGCCTCGACCCGCACCACCTTCTTCATCACTCCGTACAGGCCGAAGCTCGCCGCGAGGGCGAGGGCGATCCACGGCGGATGCCCGTAGTCGATCGTCAGAACGGCGACCGCGACCGCGGCGATACCTACCGCCACCCACTGCAGCGGGCGCAGTCGCTCGCTGAAGATCACCACCCCGAGCAGCACGCTCACCAGGGGGTTGATGAAGTAACCGAGCGAGGTCTCGACGACCTGGCCGGAGTTCACGCCGTAGACGAAGACCAGCCAGTTGACGGCGATGAGCAGCGCCGCACCGGCGAGGACGAGCAGCCTGCGCCCGTCGGTGACCAGAGCACGCACTTGCGACCAGTGCCGGCGGACGGTGAGCAGCAGGCCGACGAACACCAGGGACCAGAGCACCCGGTGCGCCACGATCTCGAGCCCACCGGCCGGCTCCAGCAGCGGGAAGTAGAGAGGGAACAGCCCCCACAGCGAATACGCGGCCAGCCCGGAGAGCACTCCCCGGCGACGCTCGTCCACGGCCGCACCGTACGCCCGGCCCGGGCGCCCGGAGGCGCAGGTCCTGAGCCGGGCTCACGATCCCCGCGCGACGTCAGGTCTGGATGTAGTCCACCAGCTGCTTGCGCTCCTCCTCGAGCTCGTCCAGCCGGGCCTTGACGACGTCGCCGATGGAGACGATGCCGACGAGCGCGTCATCCTCCACCACGGGGACGTGCCGCACACGGTGGTCGGTCATCGTCTGGGCAAGGTCGTGAACGCTCATGTGCGGCGAACAGGTGTGCACCTGAGCTGTCATGACGGTGGACACCGGCTCGGCGAGAAGGCCGGCGCCATGGGTGTGCAGACCGCGGGCGACGTCCCGCTCGGAGAGGATCCCGTCGATACGCCGTCCGTCGGAGGACACGACCAGGGCACCGATTCCCTTGTCGGCGAGCACAGCGAGCGCGGTGCGCACGCTCTCCGCCCCATCGATGGTGGCGACCTCACGGCCCTTGTGACGGAGTAGCTGACTGATCTGCACCGGAACCTCCTGACAGACCTCGCGAAGAAGGGTGCGGGGAGTGTGCACCCGCCACTGCCGGACGGCAACGGGTCGCCGACCAGGCATACCGTCAAGGGGTGTCCGCGCAGCGACCGAATCCGGTCCAGTGGATCTGGTACGCCCTCGGCGGTGGGCTCCCCCGTCGCCTGTCCCCCTGGGTGCTGGCCGACACCACCGGGCGCACGTGGATCGTGCGGCACCTGCTGCGGGCCGTCGTCCAGCTGTCGCCCCTGCTGACGGTGTGCCTGCTCGCCGTGCCGGTGCCGCTGGCCTACCGGCTGTCCGCCGCCGTCGGCGGCCTCTTCCTCGGGCTGATGTTCTCGATCGCCTTCATGACCGAGACCATCGAGCACCGGGCCGCGAAGGCCGGGTACCCCCCGGGAACGGCCGCCCGGGTCCGCGCCGAGCGGGCCGAGCGCGACCGCGTGGAGCGCCGATCCCCCTACCGCCGCAACGGTGCGGGCAGCTTCGACTGACGGCGTCAGTCGACGCGGAAGCCGACCTTCAAGGTGACCTGGTAGTGGGCCACCTCGCCGTCGACGACCTGACCCCGGATCTCCCCGATCTGGAACCAGTCGATGTTCCGGACCGTCTGCGCGGCCTTGCGGATCCCTGTGCGGATCGCGTCGTCGACGTTGTTGGGACTGGTCCCGACGATCTCGCTCAACCTGTACACGTGCTCACTCACGCTGCCTCCTCCTGACCCCGCCCGTCGGCCTTGACCCTGGCACGGCGCCGCCGCGTCCGCGCGCCCGGAAGCCCTCCGTGCGGAGGATGCGACCACGCCGCCCGGCCGACCGGGGGCGCCTGACGTACGTACTTCCCAGGCCCCCGAATACGTCGTCCGACGGATGTCGGCCCCCGGCTCCCTCCGAAGACTTCGCAGACGTTCCGCAACGTCACCGAAGGAGCCCTCCGATGTCCGTTCTGCACCTCGGCGAAGCCCCCGCCGAAGCCCCCTTCGGCGCTCCGGCCGACCGGGGACTGCTGACGGCCCTCGCCGCCGGTGACGAGGCGACCTGGCACACGACGGTGCGGCGCTACGAGTCACTGCTGCGCTCCGCCGCTCGCGTGGTCCTGCGCAGCGACGCCGACATCGACGAGGCCGTGCAGCGCACCTGGGTTCTGCTGCTGCGCAACGCCGACCGAATCAACGACCCGCAGTGCCTGCCGGGCTGGCTGTCCACGACCGCCCGCCGCGAGGCGCTGTCCATCCTGCGGGGGCAGCAGCGCGCCATCCCGAGCGAGGACGTCGCCGACCGCGTCGCCCCGGACGAGACCGACGTGGCGACGGCGCTCATGGACGACGAGCTGCGCCGGGCACTCGACCAGGCGGTCGACACCCTGCCGCTGAGCCAGGGCCTGATCGTGCGCGCCCTGCTCCGCGAGCCGGCGTCCTACGACGCGCTCAGCCAGGAACTCGGCATCCCACGGGGCAGCCTGGGCCCGCTGCGGGGCCGTGCCGTCCGGGCCCTGCGCGCCCAGCTCATGCCCAGCCTCCGCTGAGCGCGGCCGGGCGGTGGATCAGCTGCTCGTCGCCGTCCCGACCACCGGGTCATCCTGTCGCGAGCGGCAGCCGGCGTCCAGACTCCCGAGCACGTCGTCCTCGTCCTGGTCCACGACCTGCACCTCCGCGTGCTGAGCACGAGCGGACAACTCCTCAGAGACCCTGAACCTGGACCCCGGCCGGGACTACCCACCACAGGCCCCGAAATGAACGATGTCCCGAGACACCTGTGAACAGTGTCTCGGGACATCGCAGTGGAGCCGACGAGGGGACTTGAACCCCTAACCGCCCGATTACAAGTCGGGTGCGCTACCAATTGCGCCACGTC
>JAOPUS010000256.1 GCA_025963345.1 Blastococcus sp.
GCTGGTCGGCGCGCGGCCCGATGACGATGCCCTTGCCGCCCGAGCCGTCGACCGGCTTGAGCACCAGGGTGTCCAGGCTCTCCAGCACCCACTCGACCGTGTCGCGCTCGTCGAGCCGGTAGGTGTCGGCGTTGGCCAGCACCGGCTCCTCCCCCAGGTAGTAGCGGATCAGGTCGGGGACCCAGGTGTAGAGCAGCTTGTCGTCGGCGACACCGTTGCCGACGGCGTTGGCGATGGTGACCCGGCCCGCGCGCGCGGCGTTGAGCACGCCCGCGCAGCCGATCACCGAGTCGGGGCGGAAGTGCACCGGGTCGAGGAACTCGTCGTCGATCCGGCGGTAGATGACGTCGACCCGCTGCTGGCCGTCCGTCGTCCGCATGCTGACCTGGTTGCCCGCGCAGATCAGGTCGCGGCCCTCGACCAGCTCGACGCCCATCTGGCGGGCCAGCAGCGCGTGCTCGAAGTAGGCGGAGTTGTAGACGCCGGGGGTGAGGACGACGACCGTCGGATCGGCCACGTTCGAGGGGGCCGACGCCTTGAGCGCCGCCAGCAGCTTGGTCGGGTAGTCGGCGACCGGCTGGATCCGATGGTCGGCGAACAGCTCCGGCAGCACCTGGCTCATCGCGGCCCGGTTGGTGATGACGTAGCTGACCCCCGACGGGGAGCGGAGGTTGTCCTCCAGCACGCGGAAGTCGCCCGTCTCGTCGCGCACCAGGTCGATGCCGGAGACGTGCACCCGGACGCCGTTCGGCGGCACCAGGCCGTGCGCCTGCCGGTGGAAGTGCGCGCTCGTGGTGATCACGCTGCGCGGCACGATCCGGTCGGTGAACACCTGGCCGGCGCCGTAGACGTCGGCGAGGAATGCCTCCAGGGCCAGGACCCGCTGTTCGACGCCCCGTTCGATGACCGCCCACTCGTCCGCGCCGATGACCCTCGGCACGATGTCCAGCGGGAACGGTTGCTCCTCGCCGGCGTGGGCGAAGGTGACCCCGGCGTCGCGGTAGGTCTGGCTCAGCACGTCGGCGCGGGCGGCCAGTTCCTCGCCGTCGATCGGCTGCATCGACGCGAAGAGACCGGCATAGGCCGCCCGCGGTTGGCCGGCCCCTCCGAACATCTCGTCCCAGACCTCGCCGAGGGGGTAGCCGTCGAAGAGATCCGCCATGAGTCGAACCTAGTGAGGACGTGTGTCTCGCGCGTTTCGAGACATCACACCGCCGACAGCGGCGTGACCTCGGCATCCGTCGGGACGGCCACCGTCGCGCGCGGCAGCCCGAGGCAGCCCACCGCCCCGAGCAGGACGACGACGGCGACGGCGAGGAAGGCGCCCCCGGTGCTCAGGACGGCGGCGAGCGGCGGGACGGCCAGATTGCCGAGGATCCCGCCCACCGCCATGGCCAGCGACATCGCCGACACCGCGGTCGCGCGGTGGGCGGCGTCCACGCGGGCGTGCAGGACGGCGCTGAGCAGTGGCCAGGTGGAGCCGTGGGACAGGTAGTAGACGGCGAACCCGGCGCCGGCCACGAGCAGGACGTCCGGTCCGGCCAGCACGGCCATCGCGGCGGCACCCAGCGCGACGAGCAGCGCGCAGGTCATCCGGGTGGAGCCGCCGAGGAGGCGGCGCAACCCCGGCGTCAGCATCGCTCCCACGGCCGCCCCGGCGAAGGAGACCGCGAGGACCGTTCCGTACACGGCGGCGCCGCCGTCCCGGCCGCCCGCGAGGTCGGCGAAGCGAACCGGCCCCAGCAGCTCGCAGCCGACCAGCCCGACGCCACCGACGGCGGTCAGCACGAGGACCAGCCGCATCGGTCCGTCCGTGACCGACAGCCGCACCGCTCCGGTCACCGTGGCGGGCACGGCCCGCAGGCCCGCGGCCAGCGCCGTCCCGATGCTGCCTGCACGCGGCGGCCGGTCCTCGATCAGCAGCCGCACGACGGCCACGACGAAGACCACGTCCAGGACGGCGGCCCCGAGGTAGGGCAGCGCGAGCGCCGCCGCGCCGGCCCCACCGAGAACCGCGGGCAGGAGTCCCCCGACGATCGCGCCGACGGCGAGGCTGCCGCCGTCGGCTGCGGAGTGCCGCGCCAGGCCCGGAGCGACGTCGGCCGCCGGGTCGATGCGGTGCACCGTGTCGACGTACCAGGCCTCGACGGGGCCGGAGTCCAGCGCCCGGCCCACGCCCAGCAGCAGGATCGCGCCCAGGAAGCCGGGAAAGCTCGTCGCCGTCGCGAAGACGACGCAGGACACCAGGTGCAGAACGGCACCCACCACGACGACCGGACGGCGGCCGAGCACGTCGGCGAGCCCGCCGGTCGGGAGCTCCAGGGCCGTGACGACGACCCCGTGCACGGTGAAGAGCAGGCCGATCTCGGCGAGGGAGAGCCCGCGCGCCTGGGCGAGCAGCACGGTGATCGGTGTGGTGAGGCCGACGGGCAGCCAGCGCAATGCGGTGAGCCCCACCAGCCGCCGGGTCGCCGACCGGACGGTCTGCGGCGCGCTCACGACGGCCACTCCTGCACCGGCACGACGTCGGTCAGGACGAAGACGAGCTCGGTCCCCTCAGCGGGGGTGTCGCCCGGGTGGGCGTCCATCCACCGCGTCACGACCGCGTCGAGCTCCTCGGTGAGGGCGCGCGCCTGGTCCGGTGTCAGCTGGAGGGCGTAGTCGCTCATCGAGCCCACGCCGCCCCACGCCGGACCCAGCCGGTCCTGCTGCTCGCGCCAGGCGCTCAGCACCCGGCCGTGCAGATCGATCTGGAGGCGGGTCATCTCGTCCTGGACCTCCGGACCACCCTCCTGGGACTCCAGATCCGAACGTTGCCAGCTGGTCATCCGGTGGCGGGCGCGCCACCACCGTTCGCGCGCGCTGCCGCGGCCCTCCACCTCCTCCACGAAGCCGTAGTCGGCGAGCTGGCGCAGGTGGTAGCTGGTCGCCCCGCTGCTCTCGCCCGTCGCCCGGCCCAGCTGGCTCGCCGTCGCCGGCCCGTGCAGGCGGAGCTGTCCCAGCAGACGGTTGCGCAGCGGATGGGCGAGGGCGCGCAAGGCACGCACGTCCGTCACCTGGACGGCCGGCTCCATCGGGGTCTCGTCAGCGGGCATATTCGTACCGTAGGAGTGCAAAGAGTTCTTTGCAATGTTTTCTTTGCACTCCTGGATCAGGTCGCGGTCGCGACTCCCAGCCAGGCCCGGAGGCCGCCCTCGGAGAGCAGTCGGCCCACGCGGCGGGAGTTCTCCTCCGCCTGCCGGAAGGCGGGATCGCGCCCGTGTCGACGCGCGATCCCGGACTCCACGGCGTCGGCCCGCTCGGTCCACTCGGGCGGGCTGTCGCCCAGGTCGGCGTCGGCGGTCGCGTCGAGGGTGAAGCCGGCGTCGGCGAGCAGGCCCCGCAGTTCCGCCTCGGAGGGGAACACGTTGCCCTCGGGGAGCGGAGGGGGCAGCGGGTGGTCGGCGACGAAGACCAGCAGGCCGAACCGGGCGCCGTCGACGAGCACCCGGCGCAGCTCCCCCAGTGCCCCCGCCTTGTCCGACGTGGTGCAGAGGACCCCGAGGCACCAGGCCGCCTCGAAGGCGCCGTCGCGGAACGGGAGCTGCTGGCCGAGGGCGACCACTGACGGGAGCCCGAACAGCCGCCGGCTGGCCCGCACGGCCGCCGCCATGGGCTCGGCGCAGACCGGCCGCAGCCCCCGCTGGGCCGCCAGCCACCCGGCCGGCCCGCCGACGCCCGCGCCGGCGT
>JAOPUS010000426.1 GCA_025963345.1 Blastococcus sp.
AGGCGATCTCCCAGAAAGTCGACGTGATCGTCCTGCTGGGTGGCGCGATCGGCCCGATCTACTTCCAGGAACAGGCAGCCGCTGCCGAGCGAGCGGGCATCCCGATCGTCACGGTCGTCGACCGTGACCTGACCCAGGACGCCGAGCCGCACACGGCCGCACGCGTCGGCCAGCCCTACGCCGAGGCCGCGCGGCTCGACGCGGATTGGATCATCAAGCAGACGAATTGCCGGGCGAACGTGCTGGTCATCACCAGTAACGAGCTGATCGCGGGCGACATCAACACAAAGGCCGCACAGGACGAGTTCGACAAGTACTGCGGTGAGGGGTGCACGACCAGGTTCGTGAACGTCCCGCTCGCCCAGTGGGCGACGAGGATCGGGACGACGACACAGACGGAAGTCTCGTCGAACCCCGATCTCAACTACGTCTTTCCGTTGTACGACGCAATGTCGCAGTTCGTCGTCCCTGCCATCCAGCTCGGTGGCGGCATCACGAGGGTCAAGGTCGTGAGTTTCAACGGCACCCCGGGGATCCTTCGCATGATCCAGACGGATGACACGGTCGAGATGATCGTCGGTGAGAACGAGATCCATCTCGGGTACGCGGCGATGGACCAGGCGATGCGTCTGATGACCGGCGTCGACCCGATCGGGAACGGCGACTACGGCATCCCGCTTCGCATCTTCGACGACTCGAACGTCGACGAGACGGGCGTTCCACCTGAATACGGCGTCGGCTACGGCGACCAGTGGCGCGACGGCTTCCTCGAGGCATGGGGTGTCTGACCAGCACACCAGCGAAAGGAGCGGCGCCCCGACATCCGGTGTCCTCCCCGCCCAGCGCGAAGGAGGTGGCAGGCGCGATGAGCGAACCCGAACGCGACCTGGTCGGCTACGGGGAGAATCGGCCCACGACCGGTTTTCCTGGCGGCAAGAGGCTGGCGATCTCGCTCGTCGTCAACTACGAGGAGGGATCGGAGCGGTCGTTCGCCATGGGCGATCCTGACCAGGAAGCACTCACGGAGTGGGGTCAGTATCCGTTCCCGCCCGACATCCGGAACCTTGCGATGGAAACCATGTACGAGTACGGCTCCCGGGTGGGCGTGTGGCGCATCCTCGACACCTTCAGGCGCCACGACGTCAAGAGCACGTTCTTCGCCTGCGCGGTCGCGTTCGAGCACGCCCCGGACGTCGCACGCGCAACCGTGGAGCAAGGGCACGAGATCTGCAGTCACGGCTACCGGTGGGAGGAAGTCTTCCGCTTGAGCGAGGACGAGGAGCGCGAGCACATCCGACTCGCGGTCGAGTCCTTCGAGCAGGTGTGCGGGAAGCGGCCCGTGGGCTGGTACTGCCGCTATGGGCCGAGCACGCGGACGCGCAGGCTGCTCGTCGAGGAGGGCGGGTTCGTCTACGACTCGGACTCGTACAACGACGAGGTTCCGTACTTCACGGAAGTCCAGGGCCATCAGCACCTGGTCGTGCCGTACACGCCCGATGTGAACGACATCGCGTTCTGGCTGGGCAACGGCATGGCCACGGCCGAGCAGTTCGAGACCTATCTCCGCGATTCATTCGATGTGCTCTACGCCGAGTCCGAACGCTATCCACGCATGATGTCGATCGGCCTGCACTGCCGAGTGATCGGGCGGCCGGGCCGTTCGCCCTCGCTCGACCGGTTCATCGATTATGCGAAGGGGTTCGACGGCGTCTGGTTCGCCACGCGCGAGGAGATCGCCCGCTCGTGGCTCGGGGTACACGGCGGACATGCACGCCCGGCGGCGGGAGACGTCACTGCAGGAAGGTTGAGACCATGACCGGCCCCGGTGGAGACATCGTCCCGATCGGCTCGACGATGTGCCAGGGAGCGAGCTGCGGGTAGGTCGCCGAGCGCCGGCCTGCCTGGCAGATCAGCACTCAGCGCGGCCGCCGAGCTACCGGTGCGGAGCCAGTTGTTTGCGACCTCGCCAGGTGCATACCTGGGTGCAGATATGGCTCTGGAACGGGCAAATCGTCCCCGAAGCGCAGCTCGAATGCTTCCATCGAGTCTCGCGGCCGGACGTCTTGATGTCCTTCAAGCTCGGTTCGCTCACCTTCGAGCAGCGCGGCCGCGGCATGCGTGTGGGGACGTCGTCGCCGTAGCTACCCCTCGACCACAAGCGGACGGCGCGGGCCGGCCCCCGTCCGTGCAGGGGTGCCCGCCATCACGGACGCCCCGCATCGCCGTCCTCAGAAGCTGGACTTGGGAACCCCCGTGCCGGGGTCGACCCGGGTCGGCCCGGACGCCGACGGAGCGACGTCGAAGTCGAAGATCGCGGTCGGGATGTAGACGGTGGAGCAGGAGTTCGGGATGTCGACGACCCCGGAGAGCCGTCCCTCGATCGGCGCGGCTCCGAGGATCATGTACGCCTGCTCCCGGCTGTAGCCGAACGTGGTGAGGTAGTCGATCGCGTGCAGGCAGGCCCGTTGGTAGGACAGGTGTGAGTCCAGGTAGTGCTGCCGGTCGTCGAGGGTCACCGACGTGCCGGAGAACGCCAGCCACCGTTCGTACCGCGGGTCGACGTTCCCGGGCATGAAGATGGCGTTCTCTCCGACCCCGTAGGTCTCCATGCCGCCGGAGATGACGTCGACGTGCAGGTCCATGAACCCGCCCATCTCGATGGCCCCACAGAAGGTGATCTCACCGTCCCCCTGGGAGAAGTGCAGGTCGCCCATCGAGAGCTTGGCTCCGTCGACGAACACCGGATAGAAGACCCGGCTGCCCTTGGTCAGGTTCTTGATGTCCTGGTTTCCACCGTTCTCCCGGGGTGGGGCGGTTCGGGCGGCTTCGCCTGCCACGCGATCGAACTCTCCGGCGTCCAACCGCCCCAGGATCGCGTCCTGGGGCAGCGGGGGAAGGGCCAGCGGGGGCACCCGGTCGGGGTCGGTGGCGATGAGGTCGCCCTCGCGACGGTTCCAGCGCGCCAGTAGCTCGGCCGACGGCGCGGTCCCCATGAGGCCGGGGTGCACGATCCCGGTGAAGGAGACGCCCGGGATGTGCCGGGACGTCGCCCTCTGGCCCCGGAAGTCCCAGATCACCTTGTAGGCGTCGGGGAACTGCTCGGTGAGGAAGCCGCCGCCGTTCTGGGTGGCGAAGATGCCGGTGTAGCCCCAGCCCTGTCCCGCGAGCGGGCCCGAGTCCTCCTGGGGAATCGGGCCGACGTCGAGGATGTCCACGATCAGGAGGTCCCCGGGCCGCGCGCCCTCGACCCGGATGGGACCGCTCAAGACGTGCACGGTCGACAGCGGCGCGTCGCGGACGTCGTCGGCGGAGTCGTCGTTGTGGATGGCCCCGTCGAACCACTCACGGCAGTGCACCCGGAAGGAATCCCCTGGTCGCACGGTCACCTCGGTGGGGATGTCGGGGTGCCACCGGTTGTGGCCGAGGTACTTCTGCTCGGTGAACTTCTTGGTGGAGTCCAACGGGAACACGACGTCCGGCATCTCTGGCCTCCTGGTCTCGGCGGGGGAGGGGTACGGGTCATCGGGAGAGGGGTGTCACCGCCTGCGCTGGGTTGGCGCGTCAGTGGCGCGTCGCGCGCGCTGCTCCTCGTCCGCTGTGACGTTGCCGTACATCTCGGCCGACCGGACGTCGCCCTCGCGCAGTTCCGGCGCCGGGCCCGTGGCGCTCCGCGGTTCGCGCAGACGGGGGTACAGGGCCAGCGACAGCACGCAGATGACCGCGAGCACGATCGCCGTCGTCGTCTTGGTCAGGCCCCATGCGCCGGTCTCCCAGACGCCGGTCAGCAGCAGGAACGCGGGCACGGCCGCCGTGAAGACGCCGGCGACGACCGCGATCGCGCCGGTGAAGCGGGTCAGTTCTTCTCTCTTGAGGCCGAGCACGAGGACGAAGAGCGCCCACCGCGTCGCCCAGTACAGCCAGATGACCCCGAAGCCGGGATCGTCGAAGCGACCGAAGTTCAACCCGGCGTACACCACCGCGGCCGCGGCGACGAAGGCGGAGAACCAGCCGAGCCCGGTGCTGTCCAGGCCGGCCAACAGGTTGAAGCCCACGTACAGGTATGTGAACCCGAAGAGGTAGATACCCGAGGCGAAGAGAATCTTGTTCGCATCCCCGCCGGACGTGAAGATGAGATATGTCGGCGTGATGACCTGCAGGCCGCCGACGAAGAGGTTCAGTGGCGCGGCCGCCCGGGCGTCGATCCGCCCCAGCAGCATCAACCCGTTGATGATCAGAACCGCTCCCACGTAAAGCAGCCCAACGCTGCCCATGTCGTCCATCCCTTCGTTCCTGTCGATGGGGTTCCCCGTCTGGGTGCGCTCGTGGCGACTCCGTCACGGTGCCGTCGATTCACGGGCGTGGCAGTCGACGCAGGGCCGGCGGTCGCGCCACCACTGCCGGGCCCCGACGTGGCGGGGGAGCGGAGACCACGGCAGGTTCGTCGCGGGTGCGCTCGGTGCTGTCGATCAGCGCCCGGCGCACCGACGAACCGAGCGAGAGCCGGGGGGCGGTGTAGATCCGCGCGGCCGCCCGGTCGCAAGCCGGACACGGCACGACTGCGGTAGCGGTGCCGATCGCGCGGGAGACCTCGGTGACGCCGTGTTCGACGCAGCGATAGGCGTAGACGACCATGTTGCACCTCCAGGGGTGCCGCCACAGGTCGCCCCAGCAATGCGGAGCCCAGGCTCCGCCGGATGGATGGGGCGGTCAAGGCACTGCCAGATAGGTGCGGCTGCATCGGGAACGACGGGCCGGGGGATGGGCGCGTCGTGACCTAGAGGTGTCCCGCCGGTACGGCCGGCCGTGAGGCGAGCGACAAGTGCCCGCCCGCCGGCGGTCACCCGGTGACGTGTCGCAGGCGGTCCAGCAGGTCGGTGAGCTGGCCCAGCCCGGACTCGCCCAGGACGTCACTCCAGCTCTGGTGGTGCTGCTGCACGATCCGGTCGAGGCGCTGCCGCAGGGACCGACCGCGAGGAGTGAGCAGGATCAGGACGCGGCGACGGTCCAGGGGGTCGCTGCGCCGGTGCACGAGGTTGGCGGCGACCAGTCGGTCCACGACCTTCGTCAGCGTCGGCGGGAGTAGCAGTGCATCGCTCGCGATCTCGTTCATCGCGCGCCCCTCGCGCCCGCTCAGGCAGCTGAGCACCCGCCACTGCTCGAGGGTCACTCCCTCGCGCTGCAGATCGGCAGCCACGGCGGCGGTGAGCTGCCGCTCGACCGCCGTGATCAGTGCCAGCGCGGACTGCGCCGCCGTGATGCCCGGCATTGCGCTCCCCGCGGTCAGCCCCTCCGGTCGTTGTCGCGACAATATTCCACCGGAAAGTGATTGACGCCACGAAGCGTGACCGCGACGGTGGTTCCGCGTCCACACGTCGAGAGCCGTGGGGGTTCAGTGGTGGAGCCAACCGCCTTCCTCACCGACCGCCTCGCCGCAGCTCGGCGCGCGGTGCCGATCCTGGGATCAGGCCCGTACGGAGACACGCTGCCGGTGGGTCTCCTGATTCCGCTCCAGGGCCCCGCCGGGATGTTCGGTCCGTCGTGCGAGGCCTCCGCCCGGCTCGCCGTCGAGGAGATCAATTCCTCCTGCGGCGTGCTGGGCCGTGAGGTCCGGTTGGTCGTCATCGATGGCGGCCGGCGGCCCGACCGGGTCGCTGACGAGGTCGACAGTCTGATCTCGGCGGGGGCGATCGAGTCGGTGATCGGCTGGCACATCTCGGCCGTCCGTCAGGCCGTCGTCCCGCGCACCGTAGGCCGGGTGCCCTACGTCTACACCGCGCTCTACGAGGGGGGCGAGCAGGCGCCAGGTGTGTTCCTCGCCGGAGAGACCCCGGACCGGCAACTGCAGCCGGCCATGCGCTGGATGCGCGAGGAGTGCGGCGTGCAGCGGTGGTACATGGTGGGCGACGACTATGTCTGGCCGCATGTGTCGGCTGCGGTCGCCCGCTCGTACGCGGAGGGGCTGGGCGGCCGGATCTGCGCCGAGAGCTACGTGCGGTTGGGGTCGGAGGACTTCGGCACTGTCCTGTGTGACATCGAGCGCCTTCGGCCGGACGGCGTTCTGATGCTCCTCGTGGGTGAGGACGCGGTGCAGTTCAACAGGGCGTTCGCCGCACGGGGTCTGGACGAACGGATCGTGCGGCTGAGCCCGCTCATGGACGAGAACATGCTGCTGGCCACCGGGGCGGAGGGCACCGGGGGGCTGTACGCCGCGGCAGGGTTCTTCGAGGCGCTGCCCACCGAGAGCAGCAGGCAGTTCCTGGCGGAGTACACCCGCCGGCACGGTGTCCTCGCCCCGGTGCCCAACAGCCTGGGGGAGTCCTGTTACGAGGGGCTGCGGCTGTTTGCCGAGCTGTGCCGACGTGCCGGCAGCACCGACGTGTCCGCGATCTGCGCCGTGGCCGAGGCGACCGGTTACGACGGTCCGCGCGGGCCGGTGCAGTTGAAGGACCGGCATCTGCGGCAGCGGATCTACGTGGCCCACGCAGAGGGGCTGGACTTCGAGGTGCTCGCCCAGCTGTGAAGCGAGTGCTCCTGGGTTCTGGCACAGAGGCGCCGGACGCACGCCATTGACCAGCCCTTCCCGAGGCAATACTTTCTCCGGAAAGGATCGCGGGAGGGCGTCATGCCGTCGTACGAGTACGCGTGCGGTGACTGCGGACCCTTCACCGTCCATCGTGCGATGCAGGACGTGACGCCGACCGTTCCCTGCCCGACGTGCGACTGCCCCGCTCGTCGGGTGTACACCGCACCGCACACCCGACGAACGTCGCCGGGCTTCCGCCGCGCCCTCGACGCGCAGGAGGCCAGCCGGCACGAGCCGCGTGTCGTGGAATCGATCCCGGCCCGGACCGGGCGCAGGAACGTCACCACCAATCCGCTGCACCGCCGGTTACCGAGGCCGTGACGCCATGGCCATCGTCAGGTGGGCCTGCCCGGACACGTCCGTCCGCTCCGCCCCCAGCGGGCACGAGCCGAGATCGCCTCGGTCGCTCGATCCATCGATCCCATGCAGAACGGAGAGTCGCCATGCCTGACGTCGTCTTCACCGTGGACCAGGCCCGATCGATGCGCGACCAGGACGTTCCCGGCCACAACCGTTGGCATCCCGGCATCCCCCCGGCGGTGACGGTGCGCCCGGGGTCCGACATCCGGGTGGAGTGCCGGGAGTGGACCGATGCTCAGATCGGGAACAACGACTCCGCCAACGACGTGCGCGACGTCGACCTCTCCGGTGCCCACATGCTCAGCGGCCCGATCGGGATCGAGGGTGCCGAGCCGGGAGATCTGCTCGTCGTCGACATCCTCGACCTCGGTCCCGTGCCGCAGCAGGAGGGTGGGCCCGCGCCCGGACAGGGATGGGGCTACACCGGCATCTTCTCCAAGCAGAACGGCGGAGGATTCCTGACCGACCAGTTCCCGGACGCCTACAAGGCCATCTGGGACTTCCACGGCCAGATCGCGACCTCCCGTCACATCCCCGGGGTCCGCTACACCGGCATCACGCACCCTGGGCTGTTCGGCACCGCACCGTCGCCCGAGCTGCTCGGCCGGTGGAACGCCCGCGAACGCGCGCTGATCGCGACCGACCCGGACCGGGTTCCGCCCCTGGCGCTGCCTCCCCTGGAAGACAGCGTGCTGGCCGGCACGCTGACCGGCGAGGAGCTCGCCGCCGTGGGCCGGGATGGCGCCCGGACTGTTCCGGCGCGGGAGAACGGCGGCAACCACGACATCAAGAACTTCACCCGGGGTTCGCGGGTGTTCTACCCGGTCCACGTCCCCGGGGCCCTGCTCTCCGGCGGCGACCTGCACTTCAGTCAGGGAGACGGGGAGATCACCTTCTGCGGGGCCATCGAGATGGGCGGGTTCATCGACTTCCACGTCGACCTCATCAAGGGCGGCATGGAGACCTATGCCGTGACGACCAACCCCATCTTCATGCCCGGAAATGTGGAACCGCGGTACAGCGAGTTCCTCAGCTTCATCGGGATCGGCGTCGACCACGACACCGACACGAACCTCTACAACGACGCCACGCAGGCGTACCGGAACGCCTGCCTCAACGCGATCGCCTACCTCGAGAAGTTCGGCTATTCCGGGCCGCAGGCCTACCTCCTCCTCGGGTCGGCGCCGATCGAGGGGCGGGTCAGCGGGGTCGTCGACATCCCGAATGCCTGCTGTTCGCTCTACCTGCCCACGGCGATCTTCGACTTCGACGTCCGCCCCTCGGCATCCGGCCCGGTCTCGGCCGACCGCGGGAGTTGCGCCGTCTCGTCGTGATCGCGCGTGGAACTCGCGGGCGGGCCGGCCGGCGGCCGTGAACGACCACGTGGGCCACTCTGGTCCGGCTAGGGAGGGCGACGCAGCCGCGGCGAGGTCTGGCAACACGCTCAGATGAGCCAGGTCCCCAACGTCCAGCCCAGTCCGACGGAGCCGAAGCCGCCGAGGAGGCCGGCGCCGACATTGGCGATGGCGTAGAAGCGCGCCCCGTTCTCGAGCAGGCGCAGCGTCTCGTAGCTGAAGGTGCTGTAGGTGGTCAGCGCTCCACAGAAGCCGATTCCGGCGGTTGCGGTGAGGGCGGGGGAGAGATGCGCGGTGCTCGCGGTCAGGAAGCCGAGGACGAACGAGCCGACCAGGTTGACCGTCAGCGTCCCCCACGGGAAGACACCGTCATGGCGGGCCTGGACCGCCCGATCGGTGAGGTAGCGGGCCGGCGCCCCGATCGCCGCTCCGAACGCGATCCACAGCATGATCACGAGGCTGACTCGCGGCTCGTGGGGCGGTACACCTCGACGTCTTCGATGGTGATCAGTCCGGAGGAAACCAGGTTGTCCAGTTCGGGCAGGAACGCCTGGATGCGTTCGGCGGTGTCCACGATGACCACCGAGATGGGCAGGTCCTCGGACAGGCTGAGGATCCGGGTGGTGTGGATGTGGTTCGTCGCCCCGAAGCCCTCCACGCCGCGGAAGACGCTCGCGCCGATCAGTCCGGCGGCGTGCGCCCGGTGGACGATCTCGGTGTAGAGCGGCTTGTGTCCGACGGTGTCGGATTCTCCGACGAGCACCGTCAGCCGTTGCGCGGGTCCAAGCAGGGCGGTCACGAGCGTTGTCCCTGTCGTTTGCGCCGCAGCCTCACCGCGGCGGCCCCGCGGGTCAGCGTCGCCCCGAGGAAGGTGGCGGCGAGCGCGGCGAGGACGGTCGCCGCCAGGTACCCCAGGGCCGGACCACCGCGACCGGCCAGCGCCAACTGCTGCACGTCCACCATGGCGGTGGAGAAGGTGGTGTAACCCCCGAGGATCCCCACGCCCAGAAACGGACGGACGAGGCGATGCGCGGACGCCAGTTCGGTGATCACGACCATCAGCACGCCGATCAGGAAGCAGCCGCTGGTGTTGACCAGCCACGTCGCGCCCGGCCACTGCCCCGCCCGATGGGGAAGCCAGACCGACATGCCGTAGCGGGCCTCCGCGCCGATGACGCCGCCCGCGGCGATGGTCCCCAGCACGGCGGGATCCCACGCGCTCTCGTGTCGCTGTGCGGACACCTTCAGGTCGACGTCGGAATCCACAGGACCCGCGGTACGGCCTGGCCTCGGCGCCGTCGACATCGATCCACCTCCGCCAGCAGGTGAACACCGTCAGCGACCGGGACACGGTCGTCGCCGGATCCCCCGACAGCCGGAAGATGTTACCGCTGCTTCCGCCACCCCGACGGCCGCTCGGGTCCTCGAGGGAGCCCATGTGGTCGGCGAAAGAGGCTGGAGCCCCCCCGCGTCCTCCCTTTCCGGCAGAGGCAGCCTCCAGGAGGTCGATGACCCTGTTGCGGCTTCTCGCGAAAGGTCGCTGACAGCCTGCAGCCTGCTCACCCCGCCGCCGCAGGCCGCAGTGGTCCAGGAGCTGATCGGCGGGTTGGGTGCAGACGTCGCCATCGGGGCGGTCGGTACCCCGGCTACTGACTCGCCCGCCGGTTCTCCGCACCTTCTCGACGTCCGTCGGGTGTCGTTCGAGCCGGTCGGCGCATGGCTGAGGTGACCCGGGGTAGTTCGCAGAAATGAGGACCAGGAGGAGGACGAGCAGCATCGGAGTGGTTCTGTTGTTGGCCTGGCTCGTCATCGGCGCGATCGCGGCCGGCCAGCGCGGCTACTTCACCAGCGGTGGCACCAGCTGTGCGACCACGAGCACGACCATCGTCACGATCCTGGCTGGGCCGCTGAACTATCTCGGCGTCAATCCGCAGGTCAACTGCCCCCAGCTCCCGCAGCCGAGCAAATAGCGGCAGACCGCCCGCCGTCCCCTGGTTGGAGACCTGCATGAATCCCGGGGCGGTTCCCGTGTCGGTGATCGAGACCTGACGGCGCCAGGCCGACACTGGCCGGCTGTTCACCTCCCCGATGCCAACGATGGGCGAGGACGGTCAGTGCCCCGCCGACCCGCTCACCGAGGCGCCGGACCGTCGTCCCTCCGATGAGGTCGTGAGGGCGGCGCGCAGCCGGCTGCGCTCGTCGTCGGTGAGCTGTATCTGTGCCGCCGCGACGCTGTCGAGGATCGTCTCGGGTCGGCGCGCCGCCGGGAGGGGTAGCACGACCGGCGATAGATCCAGGGCCCAGGCGAGCGCGACCTGGTGTGGGGAGACCCCGCGCTCGCGGGCGACCGCGGCGAACTCCGGGAGCTCCTGCCCGAGGTCGGCGGCCCGTGCGCTGCCGCCCAGGGGGCTCCAGGAGAGGAACGCGATGCCCTGGGCCTCGCACTGCTGGAGGACGGGCAGCGCGCGGAGCGACCACGGTGAGAGCTGGTTCTCGACCGCCACGATGTCGACGACCGTCTGCGCCTCGGCGAGCTGCCGACGTCCGGCGTTGCTGATGCCGGCTGGCGTCCTGGACGAAGGTCTGCTCATCGGTGCGCAGGTTGCCTCCCTTGCACACCACCACGACGTCGTCCGGGTCACCGCTCCACGGGGCAAGCGCCCGTGCGACGAGGGCCTCGCTGTAGCCAGTTCGGCCGCGTTTGGATCCGTAGTTGACCGCGGTGTCGAGCAGTCGCAGCCCGGCGTCGAGGGCGGCGTGCACCGTGCGCATGGCCTCCGCCTCGTCGGGCCGGCCCTCCATCGCCAGCCGCATCAGCCCGAATCCGATCGGGGCGAACTGAGGTCGGCGATCCGCCGGTCGGGATACGCGCTGGGCATCGTGGTCACTTTCGGGGCTTCGCCAGAGGAGGCACGGTCAGGCAACGACCGGACCCGATCGCGCCCGCCGTGCCAGGTGCCCCTTCTTCGGGGGCGGGGCGTTCCTTCACCGGAGGGGCGCTCCTCTGTGTTGCAGGAGCGAACCGGGGAGGAAGGCCCCGACAGAACTCCGCTCTTCTGTGGCGGCTGAGACTGCTGTGTCGAATTCGCACAGATATTGGTCTCGCAAGGCCCGATCCTGACTTTCCGGCTGTACGTTCCCCCCGCTCTGCCAGCCATCGAGGGGAACGCATGGCCGACCGGTCTGGACCGAAGAACAGGTGGATGGTCTTCGGCATCGTCGCCGGAGTGGCTCTGGTGTTCGAGATCGCAGGGCTGGCGGCGCTGGGGCTGCCGGGCGGACTCGTGATGGGCGGCCTGACTCTCTTCCTCGTGGGTGTGGGGGCAACCATTACGGGCCGGGCCCGGTGGGCCTTCATCGCCAGTCGCAAGATCGGTGGCGTAGTCGCCCTCGTTGGTCTCATCGGACTGGTGGCCGGAACGGCCACGGCACCGCCGACGGCGCCGTCGTCCGCATCGTCGGAGACGAGTCCCGCCACACTCACGGCGGACGCCGCAGCCAAGGCCGCAGCCCTGGAAGCGGCCGAGGAGGCGCTCGCGCAGGCCGAGACGAGCGAACGTGCGCAGACCACGGACGCGCTGGTCGACTCCACGACCGGGCTGCTCACGGACGCAGCTGCGGACGCGGCAGTCACGTCGGCCGGCCCGACGTCCGCGCTGGCCGCGCTCGCAGCGGTCGAGGCCAAGGGGCGGGCGCCCCGGACCGGTTACGACCGGGACCTGTTCGGCTCCGGTTGGGTCGACACCGACCACAACGGGTGCGATACCCGCAACGACGTCCTGGCGCGCGACCTGACCGGGGAAGCGTTCAAGCCGGGCACACGCGACTGCGTCGTCGTGACCGGCACCCTGGCGGACCCCTATTCGGGGAGGACGCTCGCCTTCCAGCGGGGGCAGGGGACCAGTGAGGCCGTGCAGATCGACCACGTCGTGGCTCTGTCCGACGCGTGGCAGAAGGGCGCACAGGGCTGGGACACCACCCGCCGGAGCGCGTTCGCGAACGATCCGCTGAACCTTCTGGCCGTGGACGGCCCTCTGAACATGGCCAAGGGGGACGGTGACGCGGCGACGTGGCTTCCGCCCAGCCGGGCGTACCGATGTGCCTATGTGGCGCGGCAGGTGGCGGTCAAGGTCTCCTACGGCCTCTGGATGACGCAGGCGGAGAAGAACGCCATCGCCACGATCCTCACCTCCTGCCCGAACGAGCCCCTTCCGGGTGGCGTCGTCGCGAACATCCCGAAGCCGCAGCCGACCCCCGTACCCACGCCGGTCCCACGTCCGGCGCCCACTCCCACGCCTGTTCCGCAGCCCGTTCCGGTTCCTGTTCCGGCTCCGCCGGCCCAGGTCTACTACGCCAACTGCACGGCGGCGCGAGCCGCGGGCGCGGCGCCCGTCCTGGCCGGTCAGCCGGGCTACGGACGCCACCTCGACCGCGACGGGGACGGCATCGGCTGCGAATGAGCTGACCGACCGTCGAGAGGGCCGTGGGCGTCGCGAAGGGCCCTTCTCTGGGGGGACGGCGGCGGTAACGTCGGCCGGTCCCGAAGGGAGAGGGGGCTGGTGATGGCGACCGGCCCGGTCGTCTGCGTGGCCTGCCGTCCGGAGAACTACGCCGTCCGGTCCTGCGTCAGGAGCGCCCGGCAGACCGCCGGCATGTCGACCATGCCGACCAACCGCCCGTGGTCGACGACCGGGAGATGCTGGACCGACCGCTCCAGCATCTGTTCGGCCGCCGCGGCGACGGAGGTACCCGGGTGGACGACGACCGGTCGGCTCAGTTGCAGCTGGTTGATCCTGGTGTCGTTGAGGTCCCGGCCGTCGGCCACCGCCTGGCTCACGTCGGCATCGGTGATGACGGCGATCGGCAGGCGTGCGTTCAGATCGGCGGTGACCACCAGCGCGCTGTCGTGGGACCGCTTCATCAGGTAGGCGGCCGAGGCGACGTGGGCATCCGGTTCCACCGTCGTCGTGGGGGTCCGCATCAGCCCGCCGATGGTCGTCTGGCTCTCGGACATGGCCACTCCTCGGGGGCGTGCCTGGTCGGTAGCGCCATTGTGCGGCCTTCACCGGGTCGCGTGTCCGATGGCGCTCCCCGGGTACCCGCCGGGCATGGAGGCCACCGATGCCGCCCCGACCACGTCGATCGTCGTCATGGGCGTCTCCGGCTCGGGCAAGTCGACGGTCGCGGCAGGCCTCGTCGAGCGCCTCGGCTGGGACTTCGCCGAGGGCGACGACTTCCACCCGCCCGAGAACGTGGCCAAGATGGCGGCCGGCATGCCCCTGGACGACGAGGACCGCTGGCCGTGGTTGCGCGCACTGGCGGCCTGGATCGGCGAGCACGAGCAGGCGGGCCGGGACGACATCGTCACCTGTTCGGCGCTGAAGCGCGCCTACCGCGACCTCCTCCGCGACGGCCACCCCTCCGTCTGGTTCGCCCACGTCACGGTGGACGCCGAGACCCTCCGCGAACGGGTCCAGAAGCGCACCGGGCACTACATGCCGCCGTCGCTGCTGGACAGCCAGCTGGCGACACTCGAACCGCTGCAGGACGACGAGCCCGGGATCACCGTCGCCGGCGCCGGCTCGCCGGAGGAGGTCGTCGACGAGATCCTCGCTGCGCTCGAAGCCCAGCGCGATCTCCGCATCGACAGCCGGGAGAGCCCCTCATGACCGTGCTCGCCGCCGCCGAGGGGACCAGTGACTTCCGGCTGGTCCTCGCCGCCCTTGTCGGCATCGCCGCCGTCGTCGTGCTGATCACCTGGCTCAAGGTGCACCCGTTCCTGGCTCTCATCCTGGGCTCGTTGCTGCTGGGTGCCGTCGCGGGCCTGGGGGTGTCGGACACGATCACCAGCTTCACCACCGGGGTGGGCGCCACCGTCGGCAGCGTGGGCCTGCTGATCGCGCTCGGCGCCATGATCGGTGGCCTGTTGGCGGAGTCCGGTGGCGCCGACCGCGTGGTCGCCGCCTTCGTCGACCACGTGTCGACCCGGCGGCTCCCCTGGGCGATGGCCGGGGTCGCGGCACTGATCGGGATCCCGCTGTTCTTCGAGGTGGGCGTCGTCCTGCTCGTCCCGATCGTCCTGCTGGTCGCCCGGCGCACGCAGCTGCCCGTGCTCGCCGTCGGTATCCCGGCACTCGCCGGTCTGTCGGTCCTGCACGGTCTCGTGCCGCCGCATCCCGGCCCGCTGGTCGCCATCGCCGCACTGAACGCCGACCTGGGCCGCACACTCCTCTTCGGTCTGATCGCGGCGATCCCGTGCGTCATCCTCGCCGGGCCGGTGGTCGGGTCCTGGATCAGCCGTCAGCTGGATGTGCCGATCCCCGCACGTCTGGGATCGGGCCCGGCCGACCGCCCCGGCAGCGGGCCGGCGCGCACCGGCACCGACCTCGGCGACCCCACCGAGACCGGACAGCGGACCACCACGGCCGCCACCGGCACTGTTGTCGCGGCCCCCCCGCGCCGGCTTCCGAACCTCGGCGCAACGATCGTCACCATCCTGCTGCCGGTCCTGCTGATGCTGATGCGCGCCATCGGCGAACTGACCCTCGACGAGAAGAACGGGTTGAGGTCGGCGCTCGACCTGATCGGCACCCCGGTCATCGCGCTGCTGGCGGGCGTCATCGTGGGCATGTTCACGCTCGGTGTCGCCGTCGGATTCGGTCGTGAGCGCATCTCCAGCATCACCGGCGGCTCGCTGCCGGCCATCGCAGGCATCCTGCTGATCGTCGCGGCCGGCGGCGGGTTCAAGCAGGTGCTCATCGATGCCGGGGTCGGCGACCTCGTCGGTCGCGCCGCGGACAACCTCAACCTCAATGCCCTGGTCCTCGGCTGGCTGGTCGCCGTCGGCATCCGGCTGGCGACCGGCTCGGCCACCGTCGCCACCATCACCGCCGCGGGCATCGTGGCACCTCTGGCGGCCGGGCTCGACAGCAACACCGTCGCGCTGCTCGCCCTGGCCATCGGCTCCGGGTCGCTGTTCTTCTCCCATGTGAACGACGCAGGCTTCTGGCTGGTGAAGGAGTACTTCGGGATGACCGTCGGCCAGACCATCGCGAGCTGGTCGGTGATGGAGACGATCATCTCCGTGGTCGGCCTGCTCTCCGTCCTGGCGCTCTCTGTCGTCGCGTAGCGCCGCTCACCCGAACGGGGGCGCTGCGAGCCCCTCGCGGTTGGCCGGCCCGATTCTGGCAACCTGTGAGGGTCGGCCCTCGTACGGGCGAGGGCAGTTGTCGGGAGGGGGAGGCCGGGTGGAACCGCGAGGTCGTCTGCTCGGCAACCGGTACGAACTGCTCGTCGTGCTGGCCAGCGGCGGGATGGGCCGCGTCTGGCGCGCCCGCGACACGCTGCTCGAGCGTCCGGTCGCGGTGAAGGTCCTGCGCAGTGAGTTCACCGGCGACGCCACGTTCCGCGCCCGGTTCCGGGCCGAAGCACAGCACAGCGCCGCGCTGCACCACCCCAACATCGCCTCGGTCTTCGACTACGGCGAGCTGGTGAAGGACGGCGAGCAGCTCGCCTACCTCGTGATGGAGCTCGTCGAGGGCGAAGCGCTCTCCGTTCTCCTGGAGCGCGTGGGCCGGCTCGACGCCGCGCGCACGCTCGACATCGTGCGGCAGACCTCGGCCGCCCTGGCCGTCGCTCACGCCGCCGGAGTGGTGCACCGCGACGTCAAGCCGGGAAACGTGCTCATGGGCACCGACGGCGTCGTCAAGATCACCGACTTCGGCATCGCCTGGTCGGCGTCCAGCGTGCCCCTGACCGGAACCGGGCAGGTCGTCGGCACCGCGCACTACCTGTCCCCGGAGCAGGCCGAGGGCGGCAAGGCGACCCCCGCCAGCGACGTCTACGCCCTCGGGACGGTGGCCTACGAGTGCCTGGCCGGTCGGCGGGCGTTCGAGGGCGAGAACTCGGTCCAGATCGCGCTCAAGCAGATCCGCGAAGAGCCTGAGCCCTTGCCGGCCGGTGTCCCCGTGGGGATGCGCGAGCTCGTGCAGCGGGCGATGGCCAAGGACCCGGCCGCTCGCTACCCCGACGGTGCAGCGCTGTGCGCGGCGGCGGACGCGGTGAGCCTCACCGGCGGCACCGCCCCGATCGGCATGGCGGGCACGACCGGCACCGCGGTCATGCCGCTACCGCCGGTGCCGGTCGGCCGCCCGCCGGCAGCGTCCCCGGTGCGGCGGTCCCGCCGGCTCGCGCCGCTGATGGTCGGTGCCCTGGCCGCGGTGGTGGCCCTGGCGGTCGCCGTCGGTCTGCTGCAGATCGGCTCCGGGACGCCGTCCGATGCCGCGCCGCGGACAGGTACGACGGCGGAGGAGACGACGACCGCTCCGGCGACGCCGTCCACGGTCGCCCTTGCGGCTGCCGGCCTGATGGGGCGACCGGTCGCGGAGGTGCAGGCCGAACTGGTCGGCCGGGGTCTCCAGGTCCAGCTCGCGCCGGTGGAGACCGGCGACGTCGCCGCCGGTCAGGTGACCGCCGTCGGTCCCGAGGGGGCGCTCGCGCCGGGGACCGTCGTCACGGTGTCCTATGCCGTGCCGCCCGTCGTGATCCCGGCGCCCGCCAACAACGGCAGCGGCAATGGCAAAGGCAATGGCAATGGCAACAACGGGAACTGGAACGGCAACGGCAATGGCAATGGCCGCGGCGGGGACGACGAGGACGACTGATCGTCAGGCGGCGGAGAGCTGGGCCTCGCTCGGCGGCAGCATCGCCCGCAGCTTCTGCTTCAGGGCCCGCGGGTTGGTGCCGGCGAGGATCTCGCACACACCCTCGAGCATGAGCTCCATCTGCGCCGTCCGGAGATCGGCGTTCCGGCGGATCTTCGCGCTGATCGGCAGCCAGATGACGTTGGCCGACAGCACGCCCCAGAGCGTCGCGACGAAGGCGCTCGCGACGAGCGGGCCGAGCACCGACGGGTCCTGCAGGCTCGTGAGCACCTGCACCAGGCCCACGACGGTGCCGATGATGCCGATGGTCGGCGCGTAGCCGCCCATCTTGGCGAAGAAGCGGGCGGCCACGAGGTCGTCGGCGCGGGTGGCCCCGATCTCGCGTTCGAGCACGTGCCGCAGCTGTTCCACGGGGACGGCGTCGATGGCCAACTGCAGGGCGCGGCGCAGGAACGGGTCCTCGAGCGTGCGGGCCCGGTTCTCCAGCGGGAGCATGCCCTCCGTGCGGGCAAGGCCGGCCAGCTCGACGAGCTGGGCGATCAGCGAACCGGTCCTCGACGCCTCGTCCGGGCCGAACGCCATCCGGAACCAGGAGCCGAGCCTGCGAAGGTCGGACATGGTGGACCCGGCGATCGCCGCGCCGAAGGTGCCGCCGAAGACCAGGACGAGCGGCGGCAGCAGGACGACGGCCAGGGGGCTGGAGCCCTCCAGCAGCATCATCACGATCAGCGACCCCAGCGCCAGGGCCATGCCGACGAATGTTGCCGGGATCACCGGTCAGTCCTCGTCGTCGCCCGGAGTGACAGTGACGGGGGAGTGGTCCGTGTCGCGGCTGCGGGCCCGTCGCTCGATGTGGAGCGCGGCCCGTGCGGCGTGCTCGGCGATCTCGGCGACCCCGCCGGCCAGCTGCTTCTGTGCGACCAGCACCGTCGCCCGGTGGTCGGAGATCGTGCGCAACAGCTCGTCGAAGGTCTGGTCGACGACGTACTTGGTGCCGTCGGCGAGATAGATGATCGTGTCGGGGTCGGTCTCGACGCGCTCGATGTGCAGTGGATCGACGGAGAAGTGCTCACCGTTGCGGCAGGTCACAGCGATCACGGGAGCGGTCCTTCCGCTCGGGCGGGGTAGCGGACCCCGATGGCGCCGGCGAGGGCCTTCTCCCCATCGGCTTCTCGCGACAGGACCTGTAGTCGAACGGGGGCGTTTCACCCGTGCGGGGGCCTGCGCTGGTGAGCGGTCAGAAACCGAAGAGCAGGCCGAGGCCGCCGACGGTGAACAGCACCATCACGATCACGAGGGGGAGCTGGTCGGACGCCCGGGCCCGCCGGGCCGACAGCAGCGCGCGCTCGTGCGCCAGGGTCACGCCGGCGACGTGGCCGGTGACGATGGCGCCGACCTGCACGAGCGCGATCGCGTCGGAGCTGACCGCCGTCAGGTCGACGGCGTTGCCGTAGGTGCCGAACAGGTCGACGCCGGCCAGGCCGAACGGGTTGCTCGCGAGGATCCAGGTGGTCTGCCCGTCGAGCAGAAACAGGCTGAAGTAGTGCGCCACGGTGTAGCCGAGCGCGATCGGGACGACCGTGCCCGCGTAGCGCCGGGGCTGGATGCCCTCGGCCTGGCCGGCCAGGCGACCCGACAGCCGGGCGCCGAGCACGTAGAGCCCCGCGACGAGCCCGATCATCACCAGCAGACCCGCGGTGCCGGACAGGCTGTCGTTCGCTGCCCCGGGTCCGGTCTGCCAGAACACCGTCCGGGACAGCCCGTCGAAGGCCGTCGACCCGAGCAGGACGACGACGACCGCAACGAGGCCGCGGTCGACCGGGGCCACCGTCGCGTTGACCAGCGGGTTGCGCAGCACGAGGCGCCCGTCGTCCCGCCGTCCCCACGGCGAGAGCCGGGCGATCACCGTCGAGTAGACCTCGAAGCCGTCGCCCGCGGCGAACCAGTCCTCGCCGAACCAGAGCGCGAGCGCCAGCTGGACCACCGCGTAGCCGATGAGGAAGACCGCCACCGTCGTCGGCTCGGCCCGCTCGGGGTAGACCAGCTCCAGCCACAGGAAGACCAGCAGCGACACTGTCGCGGGCCAGAGCCCGAGCGCCGGAAGGCGCCCGGCGCCCGGCGCGGCCGGGAGGACGACGCGCAGGCCGCGGTGCACCAGCCGCAGGGGATTGACCACCCGCCAGACGGGACCGAGCACCAGGCTCACCGGCACCAGGCCCACCCAGAACGTCACGTACAGCACCCATGGCGCCAGGTTGCGCGACGTCTCGCCCGGCCCGACGACGGCCACCACCGTGACGAGTACGGCGACCGCCAGGGCGGCCGCCTGCAGACCCCGCCGGACCGCGGCGCTGTCCACCACCCGCTGCAGCCCGGCAGGCAGTGGGCGTCCCGACGACGCCCGGTCCAGTTTCGGCCGCCGCCAGAACAGCAGCAGCACCACGAAGCTGAGCAGGATCGCGGCGCCCGCGCCGTAGAGAGCCAGGCCGAGGGGGATGGGCAGGTCGATGCGAGAGCCCACCCCATGGGCGAGAACCCTCATTCGACCTGGAGAGAGAGCAGCACCGTGCCCGCCTCGTGCAGCTCCACCTCGAAGACCCCGGGGATGGTGGCGTCGAAGGTGAGCTCGGCCGGCTGCCCAGGGGACAATTCGGTCTCCAGGTCGTAGCCGTGCACGTGCACCTGGTCGGCCGCGTCGCTGGTGATGACCAGCGTGACGTGCTCGCCGGCAGTCACCGGCACCCGGCCGGTGTCGCCGCTGATCTGGCCGCCGCTCACCTGCACCTCGATCCGCTGACCCGCCGGATCCGCCGCCGTCCCGCCGGCCGACGCCGGCCCGGACGTCCCCGCCGTCGAGGAGGAGCTACCGCCGGCGTCCGGAGCGGCGGTGCCGGCGCAGCCGGTCATGCCGGCGGCCAGGACGAGGCCGACGAGGGCGCACGGGAGCCGGAAAGGGCGAGCGGTCACGGCAGGAACTCCAGAGCAGCAGGGGAGCGGAGGTCAGCGGGCGCCGAGCCCGCTGGCGGCCCGGGTGGTGTCCGGCTGGTCGGCGGGGGCGTCGGGGAAGGGTTCCCGCGCGCTGGCCCGACGGGAGTACCGGGCCACCCCCCAGGAGATCGCCGCGATGAGCGCCAGGGTGCAGGCCAGGACGACGAGGTTGGCCATCAGCCACAGACCGCCGCCGGAGGACTTCAGCTCCCGCTGCAGGATCTCGATCTCGGGGATGGCGCCGCGCGTCATGCCGTCGTCGGCCGTGATCTCGTCCGCCGGGATGGCCTCGTCGGCCGGCAGGTAGATCGGGATGGCGCTCAGCATCCGGCCGTCGTGGATGCGCAGCAGCGCCTTCCAGTCGTCGTTGATGGGGATCGGCTGGGTCGTCCGGTACTGGCCCTCACCGGTCTGCTCCAGGGCGTCGACCACCAGGCCCTGCCCCTGCCACGAGGTGATCTGGACCCAGGAGGGATCGTCGAGCGCGTCTGCCGGCTGCAGTTGGACGGTGATGTTCGCCGTCCGCGGATCGTCCTGGACGTTCTCGATGCCGAACGTGGCCTCGATGTCGTCGGGCACGGTGGCCAGCAGGCCGTTGGTGACACAGGCGGTCAACACCACCAGGGAGCCGACGAGCACGGTGCGCGCGACGGCCGGCCGCGGCAGTCGCCGGCGTAGCCCCACGCCGAGCAGGGCGCCGAGGAGCCCGCCGGCCACGCCGCCGGCGACGGCCATGAGTGTGCCCTCGACCAAGATGTCGCTGCCCCAGGACAGGGTCTGCGTGAGGTGGGTCCAGCCGTACTCGGTGGCGTGCCCGACCGTGCCGATCGCGACCCCGGCGACCGCGCCGAACACCATCGGACGGCGGGCGATCGGCAGCGCGAGGGCGAGCAGCTCCACGACGATCGCCGAGCCGAGGTACAGCGGGAACATCGGCACGATCTCGCCGAAGCCCGGGCCGACGATCAGCGCGATGCCGCCGCGGATGACGAGGAAGAAGGCAGTCGCGGCCAGTGCGCCCCCGCGCCCGATGAACATCCGGGCAGCCACCAGCGCCAAGCCCGCGGCCCCGGCGATCATGAACGGCTCGAGGACCAGTCGGAATTGCGGGACGTCGAAGTCGTACTCGCCCTGGAAGACCGACAGCCCGAGCAGCAGGCCGCCCATCGCCGAGGCCTGCCGGACGAAGCGGGTGATGCTGCCGACCTTGCGGTCGCCGTCGTCGGTGGACAGGCCGCCGTGGCCTTCCTGCTCGAGGATCAGCAGGCCGATGATCGACAGCCCGGCGCCGGTGATGAGCATCAGGTGGGTGGGGCCCCAGAGGGTGACGTCCTGGCCGAAGAGCCGGTGCCAGACGTCGTCCAGCGGGAAGCCCAGCAGCGCGTAGAACCCTGCGCCGGTGAGCAGGATGCCGCCGACCGGGACGTCCCAGCCCCGGATGAAGTGGACGGCGGCCGGGCCGGGCTTCTCGTCCAGCGGCATCGCGCAGGCGAAGATGCCGCCGGCGAAGACCCCGAAGAGCCCGAACAGGATCAGGTAGTGCGCGGGGTTGGCCAGCGGTCCCTCGTCGCGGCCGACGCCGATGTGCAGCGAGATGTCCCAGAGCATCCCGAGCAGGGCGACGAGCAGCGAGAGCGTGGTCAGCACGGTGGGCAGTGCGACCCACGGTGGCACCCCGGTCGCCTTGCCCAGCCGGGTCCCGGCCCGGGTCAGGATCTGGGACCGCCGGGTGCGGTGCAACCAGACCAGCCCCAGTAGGACCGCGGTCAGTCCGAGGCCGATCGTGGACGCGAGGACGACCTCGCCGATCGCGGCGCCTCCGGCAGGACGTGTGTCAGCAGCGAGCAGCACGGAACCCCCTCTGGCCATGCCGGCCATGGAACACCCACGACCGTGACATCGCCAACTGACACATAGAACGAGCGGTTTACCGTGGGGTCACGATGACAAGGGAGTGGCGGTGACCACGTCAGCAGAGCCCGAGCTGCCGGGCGAGGACGAGGACCGCCAGCTGACGGTCGATGAACTCGCAGCGCGGGTCGGGGTGACCGTGCGCAACGTGCGGGCGTACTCGGCGCGGGGCCTGCTGCCTGCTCCGCGCATGGTGGGGCGCACCGGCTACTACGGCCGGGAGCACGTCGCCCGACTGCTCCTGGTCCGCGAGATGCTCGCGGAGGGCTACTCGCTGGCGATGATCGAGCGGACGCTCGCGTCGGCCCCGCCGACGGCCAGTTCCGCGACGCTCGCACTGCACCGGGCCCTGCTGGCACCGTGGCTGCCGCCGGAGTCGGAGACCCTGACCGGTGCGGAGCTCGCGGCGCGCGCCGGTGTGCCGGAGGACCCCGCCCTCGTCGACCGCCTCGTCGGGCTCGGGCTGGTCGAGCGGCTGGGCGAGGGGGACCTGCGCGTCCTCGACCCCGCGCTGCTCACCGCCGGGCTGCAGGTCGTGGCGCTGGGCGTGCCGCCGGACGACCTCATCGACGCCCAGACCCGGGTCAACGAGCACGTGCGCGAGATCGCCCAGACCTATGTGCGGATGTTCGTCCGGAGTGGCTGGCAGGCGTTCGTCGACGCCGGGGCGCCGCCCGAGCAGTTGCAGCGGGTCCAGGACACCGTCGCCCGCCTGCAGCCGGCGGCGGCGCAGGCGCTGCTGGCGGCGTTCCGGACAGAGATGGCGGCGGCGGTCGAGGAGACGATCGAGTCGGTGCTCAGTCGGCTGACGGAGGAGTAGGAAGCTTCTCCCGCTCCATGGCGGCGCGGTGCGCCTCCTCGGCCTCCTCGCGGGCGTTGAGCCGCCGGTCGCGGACCACCGCGAAGACGACGAGGGCGATGAGGATGGCGGCGGGCACGAAGAAACCGAGGGTGCCGAGCACCTTGAGGCCGTCGGTCGCCAGGACGTCGTAGGAACCGGGCACGGGTCCATGTGACACCGCCTGATGTCAGGGTGTCAAACGCTGGCGCCGTCCGGTCAGTTGCTCGGCTTGCCCTGCCGCCAGTAGCCCATGAAGGCGACCGAGCCGCGGTCGAGACCCGCCTCCTGCACCAGATGGCGGCGCAGCGGCTTGACCATCCCGGCCTCCCCGGCCAGCCAGGCGTAGGGGCCGGAGGTCGCGCGGCCGACGGCCTCGTCCGCCGGTACCTCCCACAGGATCCCGGCGTCGACGTCCACGTCGTCCAGCGCTGCCTGCGGTGACGGGCGTGCCCGTCCGGGGAGCTCCTGCACGGCGCGGACGACGGCCGCGGTGAGCAGGGCGCCGTGGGCTGGGGGCGCCGCTGTCTCGGCGGTCCGCCGCGGTAGCCAGGTGACCTCGACCCCGGCCGGGGCCGCCACGGGGAGGACGTCGGCAGTCGTCGGGACCTCGAGCAGGACGCGGGCCGGCTGCCCGGCCGGCAGGGACTCGACGATCGCGCAGATCGCCGGGACAGCCGTCTCGTCACCGGCCACGAGCAGGCAGGACGCGTCGGCCGGCGGCCGCCACTCGAAGCCGCCGGTCGGGCCCGGGAACCGGGCGTTCGGTCCGACGAGGGCCACTTCGTCTTCCACGGCAGCCTGCTCCGCCCATGCCGAGGCCGGACCGGTCGCGCCGTGCAGGACGAAGTCGACGTCGATCTCGCGCGCCTCCGGCCGGGCGGCGCGGACGGTGTAGGTGCGGATCGGGTTCCGGCGCTCCGCCGGGAGGGCCCGCCACTCCGCGTACCAGTCCGCGCCGGTCGGGCAGTCGCTCACCCCACGCCCGGCGAGGGGGAGCAGCACCTTGATCCGCTGGTCCCATCCGTTGGGCGCGCAGTCCCCGAGGTCGGGGCCGGTGAACGTCACGCGCAGGAAGCTCGGACTCAACCGCCGGAGCCGGGACACCCGGACGGCGAAGGTCCGGTAGGCCGGGACCTGCAGCGCCTCGACGGTCATGGGCCCTCTTCCGGTCGCCGGTGAGTAAGGCTTGCGACGCTCATCGTGGAGAACCTGACCGACCAGCTCGCCGGCTGACCGCCGAGACGCCGGGGGCCGCCTCCCGGTTCGGGAAGCGGCCCTCGGTGCGCTGCGGGGGAGGAGCTCAGGGGGTCTCGGTGGAGATCTGGGCTGCCAGGTACTGCGGCAGGCCGACCCGCTCGATCGCGCCCAGCTGGGCCTCGAACCAGTCGGCGTGGGTCTCCTCGTCGCGCGTCATCTCCTCGAACACCGAGGCGGTGGCGTGGTCGCCGAGGTCGTGGCACTCCTGGGCCGCGGCGTTGAACTGCGCGACGGCGGCCTTCTCGCTGTCGAGGGCGAGGACGAGCATCTCCTCCGCCGTCTCGCCGACGCGGATGGCGCCGAGGCGCTGCACGTTCGGGTGGCCGTCGAAGAGCAGCACCCGCTGGATGAGGGCGTCGGCGTCCTTCATCTCGTCGATGGACAGGTCGTAGAAGACCTTCCCGAGCTTGGGGAGCCCCCAGGCGTCGAGCATTCGGGCATTCAGGAAGTACCCGTTGGTGACGGTCAGTTCGAACGTCAACGCGTCGTTGAGCAGTTCGACCACACGGGGGCTAACGGGCTGCACCAGCGACTCCCAGTTCTCGTTCGGCTTCGAGTTCGGCCGCCTCGGCGGCGCCGCGCTCGGCTCGGACCGGGCAATGCTGGCACACGAGGTCGCGCAGCGAACTGATGCAGTTCCCACAGGTGCGGCCGGCGCCGGTCTGGCGAGCGACGTCGGCGACGCACTGGGCGCCGTTCGCGATCGACTCGAGCACATCGCGGTCGGTGACGACGGCGCAGTGGCACACATACATGAAGCAGACGCCTTACCGGTAGCTGGGCGGGGCCGCGTGCCAAGCGGACCACCGCACGGCACTGCGCAAGAGGTTAGCCTGACCTAAGTGATCACGCCAGTGTCATCTGGCGACCTTTTTGCCCCGCGCTTAGGTTCGGTGGCATGCCCGACCTCGCCGCCCGCGCCCGCACCCTGCTCGACCTGCACACCGCCCCCGAGATCCTGGTCCTCGCCAATGTCTGGGACGTGATCTCCGCCCAGGTCGTCGCGTCGACCGAGGGCGTCCGGGCACTGGCCACGGCGAGCCACTCGATCGCGGCGACGTTCGGCTACGAGGACGGCGAGAACATCCCGCTCGACCTGCACCTGGACATGGTCGCCCGCATCGTCGGTGCGGTGGACCTGCCGGTGACCATGGACCTCGAGGCCGGCTACGGCGACGCCGGTGCGACCGCCCGGCGGGCCATCGAGGTGGGGGTCGTCGGCGGCAACCTCGAGGACCAGATGAAACCGCTCGACGAGGCCGTCGCCGCCGTCGAGGCGGTGCTCGCGGCGGGACGGGACGCCGGCATCGACTTCGTCCTGAACGCCAGGACGGATGCCTTCGTGCGGGCCTCTCCTGGCGCCGACCGTGGCGAGATCGTGCAGGAGGCGATCCGCCGCGGGCAGGCATTCCTCGAAGCGGGTGCGCCGGTGGTGTTCGTGCCCGGCGTGGTCGCGGCGGAGGAGATCGGCGCCCTGGTCGACGGGCTGGGCCCGCAGAAGCTGAGCGTCATCAGCGTTCCCGCCCGATCCCTGCCGGTGAGCGAACTGCAGGCGCTCGGCGTGGCCCGGGTGTCGACCGGCCCGTTCACCCAGCGGGTGGCGCTGACCGCGCTGCAGGACGCGGCCGCCGCCGTCGTTGGCGGCGGCACCCTCCCCGAGCGGACCCGCGCGCTGAACTGACCAGGCTGCGGCCGGGTACCACGGGGCCGGTCGGGCGAGCCACTCAGAAGGGGTTCTGGAAGGACAGCGCCTCCCGGAGCGCTGCCCGGCCGTTGATGCCGAGCTTGTCGTAGACGTGAGCGAGGTGTGTCTCCACCGTGCGGACCGAGAGCACGAGCCGTCCGGCGATGCCCTGGTTGCTCACCCCTTCGGCAGCCAGACTCGCGATCTCCCATTCCCGCTGGGTCAGCGAGTTGGGCGCCAGCCTGTCCAGCGCGGGACTGTGCAGGCCACCGCCGGACAGGACCAACGCGGTCGCGCGGGCGCCGGCAGCGGCCGCCCGACGCCGATGGCCTGCATTGCGGTGTGCCTCTGCGGCCTCGGCGAACGCGTCGGCGGCCAGCGCCCGCGCCCCCAGCCTGCTGAACTCCTCCGCCACGTCGTCGAGTGACTCTCCGAGGGAGCCGGCCGCCGCCGCGGCATGCGCGGCGAAGGCGCGCACCGTCCGACTCCCGATCTCGCCGGCCAGATCCTGCAGCCGACGACCCACCTCGGCAGCCAGTCCGAGGCGCGCCGCGGTGTGCAGCGCCCAGGCCTCCACGGCCCATTGCTCCATCCCGGCGGCCGACGCGGCTGCTCGCATCGCCGCCTCCCCGGCTGCGGGCACCCGGTGGTCCGCCGCGTGCCACCAGGCCTCGGCGAGGAAGGTCTGCGGCTCGAAGGCCCGGACCGAGGAGGGCGCGGGTCCAGCCGTCAGTACCTGGGCAGCCGCGACCGGATCGCCGAGAAGACCGTGAGCCTGTGCCAGTTGCGCCCTGCACAGCTGCAGACACCCGATCGGATCGGATTCCTCCAGCTGCGTTGCCGCCTCGGTCAGCCACCGGATGGCCGCCGCGGGTCGCCCTGCCGCGAGTGCGGCGGACCCCCGGCCGCGCGCGGCCACCGCGTCTGTGGCTGAACGGGCCCGGGCCATGGTCGCGTCGTGCAGTTCCACCGCCCGGACCTCGGCCTGCGGAATCCGACCGTCCAGTTCAAGTGCCATCAACTCGCCCTGCATCAGCGCGGCTCGGGCGAAGGAGGTCTCGGTGTCGCCGGACCCCGTGTCGACCGCCGTCCACGCACTGGTGGCGCTGGACAGCGCCGCCTCGGTGTGTCCCGCCAGGCCCAGACCGATCGTCCGTGTGATCGCGGTCCAGTACGCGAGGCGCGGACTGAACTGCGGGGGCATTTCGTCGTCCTCCAGGTGGGTGGCCTTCTGCGGCTCCCCGGCCGACAGCCGCAGCACCTTGCCGACCTCCGCGGCCACGGTCCCGGAGATTCCGGCTGAGGCGACGTCAGGTCCGAGCGCGGCCAGCGCCTGGTCGGCCCGGCCCAGACCGTAGAAGCGGTTGAGCATCCTCGTGATTGCGAGGTCTTCCCGATCGTGTGCGGGCATCGGAGAGGCCGTCACGCGCCCGGCCACCTGCTCCGCCTGGTCGTGATCTCCCTGCCACCGGAGTGCCTCGGCGAGCGCGACGGAGGCGGCGGGATGGGCGTGGTCCTCGAGTGCGGCGCGCGCTAGCCGTTCGGCCAGCTCGTGGTCCGACAGGGCATTCGCCTGGGAAGCCGCACGGGCCAGCACGTCGGGGTTCCGTGGGGGACCGTCGAGCTGGAGCAGCAGCGCGCCTATCCGCACGGGGTTCTCCCGTGCCCAGCGTCGGACCGATTCGGTCCCGGCGAGCCGGTGGCGGAACTCGTTGGCGAGGGCCTGTGGCACCCGGACGCAGAGGACCTCGGCGTCCAACGGATGCGCTACGTGCGCCACGGGGTGGCGCGATGCCCGTTCCATGACGACGAGGCCCCGCCGTTCGAGGGCGGCGACGACCTCCGAGGAACTCAGTGCGACGAGGTCCTGGAGCTCGAGGGACCCGCTGACGGCCAGCAGCTCCAGCGCTGCTCGTTCGGCCTCGGTGACCTCGCCCATCTGCGTGCGAACCACCTCGCACAGGCGCTCGGTCAGCGGGGTGCCCCCGTGCCAGCGCCACAGGCCCCCCGTCTTCTGCAGGCGCTGGGTTTCCTGCCCCGCCTCGACCAGCTCGTGCAACAGCACCACGCTGCCCTGGCTGGCCTGCCACAGGCGCTCGCAGGTCCGGCTGTCCGGGATGCCCCGTAGCGCCGGCCCGAGCAGATCCTCGACGTGCCCGCGGGTCAGCGGCCGGAGCTCCATCCGCGTGGCCAGGCCGTCCCGCCATAGCGCGTCGACGAGTTCTGGCCCTGGGAGTCCGCTCAACACGGTGAGCACCACGGTCGCCGACCGGGTCAGCACGAGTCTGTGCACGAGGGCAGCCGACAGGTCGTCGAGGAGGTGGGCGTCGTCGATGCCGACGACGGCGCTCTGGCCCGCCGGAGTCCCATGCAGGGCCGACGCCATCGCCTGCCAGGCCACGGTGGGGTCCGAGCCCCCGCCGCCGACGGGTACGAGATGAGCGAGCGCACCGAGCGGTATGGCGGCGGCCCCGCGGGTGGCAGTAGCCCATTCCGTGCGGCGGCCCCGCGTCCGAAGCGCCGCCACGGCCTCCTGGGCCAGCCGGGTCTTACCTGTACCGCGGGGCCCGGACACCACCACGGCGGCCGGCTCGGGGCCGCCGATGATCCCGAGGAGTGCGCGGAGCTTGTCGTCCCGGTCGACGAAGGGCCACGATCCGTGCCCGGAGCGGGGGAGTCGCACCTGCCGTCCCCTTCGGCGAGCCGGCGTGGCTGTCTCGTGGATACGACTCCCCTTCGTCCCCTCGGAGTTCCCGTCCACGGGAGGGCTACCCATGCGCAAAGGATCGAGTGAGGAACTCGTGAGCACAAGTTAGGCGCGCGTGGACTCAACAATTGACCGTTCGCAGTTGTGATCTCACGTTCCGTACTACGTAGTTCCGCTATGAGTCTACGTAGTGAACCGGTTCGATGGACGTAGTAGGGGCCGATTACGTCCCGTGCCTCCATCGTCGATTTACGTGGTCGTCAGAGTTGCGCCTTCGGCGCACATCCATTAAGGATCTGTGTGGCCGATATCGACATGGATCTCGGCACCAGGGGAGGGTCGGGAATTGTTTTGCGTAGTGATTGAAGGTGCCTCTCTGGCGCTCTCCCCGCCTTTTCTGATACAGCGCGTCGAAGTATTGACGGCACGCGCCATCATGGCGAGTATGCATGGTGGCAGCAGCACGATCCGTGGCGGACGCAGCGGGATCACCGCTGCCAGCAGCGGTGGTGGTAATGGTGATGGAAATGGCAACACGTCACAGCGTGGCAATGGCATCGCCACCGTCGACGTCAGCGAACTGAACGGCTTCCTCAACGGCAACGGCAGCAACGCCAATGCAGGCGCCGTCGGTGGCAGCGGCGGCTCGGCCGGTGGCGGGGCCCCACTGACAGTTGACCGCGGCGCAGTAGCCCCGACGGTGTGAAAGCTGGGGAGGGGCGGCCGGTCACCCCTCCTCCGCTGGATCGAGGCGCCAGGTGCGTCCGGGGAGTGGGGGGAGAGGCACATGGCCGTCCTGGTGGACGACGTGGCGCTCGGGCCCCCGGCCGTGCGTACCGGCCACGTGCGTCGGCTGGCAGAGGGCACGGAGCTGCTCGGCGAGTACCAGGACTCCAGCTACGTGACGCCCACGTACCTCGTCCGCCGAGCCGACGGCCAGGTCATGCAGTTGCCGCTGTTGCTGTACCGCGTAGCCGGCTCCCTGGACGGCCGGACCGTCGACGAGATCGCCCGGGACCTGAACGCGGAGATGGGGGAGGAGCTCACCGGCGAGCAGGTCTACTTCCTGGTCGACGAGCGTCTTCGCGCGGTCGGCCTGGTCTCTCCCGACGACACGGACGCGGACGTCGAGACGCCTGCCCCGATGCAGTCCGATCTGCTCCTGGCGCTGCGCCACCGGGTCGGCGTCGTCCCGGCCTCCGTCTCGTGGCGCGTCGCGGGCGTCTTCCGGCCGTTGTTCGCCCGTCCTGTCTGGGTCCTCGCGCTGGGTGCCTTCATTGCTCTCGACCTGGCCATCGTTCTGCAGGCCAACCTCATCGACAGCCTCACGTCGGGCGTGACCGCGCTGGTCCACCGACCGGCGCTCAACCTCCTGCTCATCGCCATCGTGCTGCTCTCGGGGGTGTTCCACGAGTGCGGCCACGTGACCGCTTGTCGCTACGGCGGTGCTCGCCCGGGCGAGATGGGGATCGGGCTGTACCTGGTCTGGCCGGCGTTCTACAGCACGGTCACCGACTCCTACCGTCTCGGCCGGGTCGGACGCCTGCGCACCCACCTCGGTGGTGTGTACTTCAACGCCATCTCCATAGCCGCATTGAGCGGCCTGTACCTGGCCACTGGTCAGCCGTGGCTGCTGGTGGCCGTCTTCGCGCTGCACACGGAGACCGCCTGGCAGTTCCTCCCGACGATCCGGTTCGACGGCTACTACATGCTCGCTGACGTGGC